>NZ_JARGEE010000019.1:0-45045 GCF_033794485.1 Streptomyces sp. MB09-02B | reverse complement strand
GGGTGTGGGGGCCGAGGGGCCGCGATAGCCCTGCGTCACCGAGCGTCACTGATCGAAATGCGTGGGATGTCCGTGCGTGTTTGTCTGGTCGAGGCCCGATCCCCTCACCCACAACGGGAGTGAATCCACATGGGCATGAAGGACCAGTTCCAGGACAAGGCTGAGCAGCTGAAGCGGAAGGCCGGGCAGTCGCCGGAGGAGCGGCAGCGGGCTCAGCGGCCTGGTGAGCGCGCGTCCGAGCGTCAGCCGCAGCAGGGTCAGCCGCAGCACGGTCAGCGCGAGCACGGCCGGCCCCAGCGCGAGCAGGGGCAGCCGCAGCGTGAGCAGGGCAGGCCCCAGCGTGAGCAGGGGCAGCCGGAGCGTGAGCAGGGCAGGCCCCAGCGTGAGCACGGGCAGCCGGAGCGCGGTGCGCGACGCCGTGACGAGGAGTCCGAGAGGCTGTTGCGGGACGAGGGAGACCGCGTCCGCCAGGACTTCGACGTGTAACTCCCGCACCCGGCCCCGGCCGTGTGACACGCGGGGCACTCTCCTTGAGCGGAGGGTGCCCCGCGTTCGTGCGTTCCGCCGGAGGCCGGGCCGACTTTCCGTGAGGGCACTGCCCCCTGGTCGGCTGGTCGGCCGGCCAGGGGGCAGTGCCCTCACGGAATCAGTGCCCTCACGGGATCGCTCTCGGCGGCAGTGGGGGGCGGGCCCTGTTCGGGACGTTGGTGTAGTCCGGGGGAGTTGCCGGGGGGTGGGACTTGAGGAGGTCCAGGGCCAGGTTCACCGCTGCTTCCAGCTGGGTGTTGCGGCCCTCGGCCCAGTCCAGGGGGGTGCGGAGGGTCTCCAGGTCCGGGGTGACGCCCCGGTTCTCGACGGTCCAGCCGTACGCGTCGAACCACGCGGCGTTCATCGGGACCGTGATGACCGTGCCGTCGCCGAGCTGGTGGCGGCCGGTCATGCCGACGACGCCGCCCCAGGTGCGCAGGCCCACCACGGGGCCGAGGTTCAGGAGTTTGAACGCGGCGGTGATCATGTCGCCGTCGGAGGAGGTCGCCTCGTCGGCCAGGGCGACCACGGGGCCGCGCGGGGCGCTCGACGCGTACGACACCGGCTGGGCGTTCCGCGTCAGGTCCCACCCCAGGATCGTGCGGGTCAGCTTCTCCACCACCAGTTCGCTGATGTGGCCGCCCGCGTTGCCGCGCACGTCGACGATCAGGGCGGGCCGGGAGACCTCCATGCGCAGGTCGCGGTTGAACTGGGCCCAGCCGGAGCCGCCCATGTCCGGGATGTGCAGGTAGCCGCAGTGGCCACCGCTCAGCTCCCGTACGACCGCACGGCGTTTGGCGACCCAGTCCTGGTAGCGCAGAGGCCGTTCGTCGACGAGGGGGACCACGGCGACGCGGCGGGAGCGGCCCGCCCCCTCGGTGTCGGAGAGGTCCGAAGGGCCTTCTCCGGAAGGGGGTTGGGCGAAGGTCAGCTCGACCGTCGTGCCGCCCGCGCCCACCAGCAGGGGGTACGGGCCCGTCGTCGGGTCGACCGGGCGGCCGTCGACGTGGGTGAGGGCCGCGCCCTCGCGGATGCCGGTGCCGGCCAGCGGCGAGCGTGCCTTGGAGTCGGAGGAGTCACCGGGCAGGATGCGGCGGATCGCCCACTCGCCGTCCCGGCGGACGAAGTTGGCGCCCAGGAAGCCCTGGCGGCGCTGGTAGTGGGGCGGACCCTCGTTGCGACGCGCGGCGGAGACATAGGCGTGGGAGGTACCGAGTTCGCCCAGCACCTCCCTCAGCAGGTCCGCGAACTCGTCGGGGGACGCGACCCGTTCGACCAGCGGGCGGTACTGGGCGAGGACCCCGTCCCAGTCGATGCCGCTCATCCTGGGGTCCCAGAAGTACGCGCGGATCAGCCGGCCGGCCTCCTCGTACGCCTGGCGCCACTCGGCGCCCGGGTCGACCTCGTGCAGGATGCGCCGCAGGTCGATCCAGACGGTCGAGTCGCTGTCGCCGGACTCGGTGGAGGGGACGGCCCGCAGGTCGCCCTCGTCCACGACGACGAGCCGTGAGCCGTCGCCGCTGACCGCGAACCAGTCCAGGTGAGCGACGAGTTCGGACTTCTTCGCCCTGCTGATGTCGAAGTACTCGAGCGTCGGGCGGCCGGTCATGTCGTCCGGGTTGGCGAAGGTCTCCCCCAGGGCGCCGGAGATCGGCCAGCGCAACCACACCAGGCCGCCGCCCGCGACCGGGTGCAGGGCCGAGTACTTGGAGGCGGTGACCGGGAACGGCGTGACACGGTTCTCCAGGCCCTCGGTCTCCACGGTCACCGTGCCGTCGGTGTGCTCGTCCTCGGTGGGGTCCATGCCCCCGGCGACCGGGCGGCCGTCGGGGTTCAGGGCGAAGGGGGAGGGCGTGGCGGAGGAGAGCGGGACCAGGTAGGGGCGGCAGCCGAGCGGGAAGGACAGGTCGCCGGTGTGCACGTCGTACACCGGGTCGAACCCGCGCCAGGACAGGAAGGCGAGGTAGCGGCCGTCGCTGGTGAACACCGGGTTCTCGTCCTCGAAGCGACCGCTGGTGACGTCCACGACGGTCCGGTCCTTCATACGGGCCATCTTGATCTGGCGCAGGGTGCGGCCGATGCCCGGGTGGGACCAGGTCAGCCAGGCGCCGTCGGGGGAGAAGGCGAGGTCGCGGACGGGGCCGTTGAGGGAGGTGATGAGTTCGGTGACCTCACCGTCCGACTCCTCGGTCCCCGCGGCGGCGGCCGCCTCGTCGGGCACGGTCAGCAGGAGGACACGGCCGTCGTGCGAGGCGACGGCGAGGCGTTCGCCGCGCGGGTCGGACACCAGTTCCAGGACGCGGCCCAGCTCGCCGGAGGCGAGGCGGCGGGGCTCGCGGGCGCCGGTGGCCCCGGGGAGGTGGACGATCTCGATCGCGTCCTCGCCGTCCGCGTCCGTCACGTACGCCACCTGGCCGCCGGAGCCCAGCATCTCGGGCAGCCGGACGCGGACGCCCGGGGTGTCGGCGATGGTCCGGGCCGGGCCGTCGCGGTGGGTCAGCCAGTAGAGGCTGCCGCGCACGACGACCGCGCTCGCCCGGCCCGTGTCGTCCACGGAGATGCCGTCGACGTGCTGGGCGGCCGGCACCTGGTACGGCCGCCGCCCGGTGCGCGCGCCGCCGAGCCGTACGTCGAGGCGGCGCGGGACGGCGTCGGCGGCGAGGTCGTCGACGAGCCACACCTCGCCCGCGCACTGGTACACGACCCGGGTGCCGTCGCTGGCCGCGTGCCGGGCGTAGAACGCGTCGTGGTCGGTGTGGCGGCGCAGGTCGGAGCCGTCGTACGCGCAGGAGTAGAGGTTGCCGACGCCCTCGTGGTCGGAGAGGAAGGCGATCCTGCCGCCGACGAACATGGGCGAGTGCAGATGCCCGTCGAGGTCGGCCAGCAGTCGCTCCCCGTGCAGCCAGAGGCGGCCCGTGGCCCCGCCCCGGTAGCGCTTCCAGGAGGCCGGTTCGTGCGGGGGCGTGCCGGTGAGCAGCAGGGTGCGGCGCTCGCCGTCGATCTCGGCGGACTGGATGTCAGAGACCGGGCCCCAGGGCAGTTTGCGGCCGGGGTCACCGTCCGGGCGCACTTTGTAGGCCCAGGTGAAGTACGAGAACGGCTCGCCGTGGGAGGCGACCGCCAGGATGTCCGAGCGGCCCTCCCGGTCCGGGGGCGTCCAGCCGCGGACCTCGGTGTCGGGGCTGCCCCAGTGGGTGAGCCGCCGCGCGGGGGCGCCGCCGTCCACCGGGGCCAGATGGATCTCCGGGAGGATGCTCCGCCAGCTCGTGTACGCGATGTGCCGGCCGTCGGGCGAGAAGCGCGGTGTGGCGACCTTCGTCCGGTCGACGGTGAGCCGCCAGGCGCGGTCCGAGCCGTCCAGCGGGGCCAGCCACAGGTCGTCCTCGGCGACGAAGCAGAGACGGTCGCCGCTGAGGTGGGGGTGGCGGAGGTAGCCGGAGCCCCGGCCCGTTCCTTGTTCCTGGCTGTCACTCACCCACCCATGCTTTTCCGGTCGGGGCACACCGGCAACTTCAACCGGGTGACCCACAACACGAACGAAACGGTTTCGTTTTCTTCGACCCGCGGGGTATCTTCGTAAGCGTACGAAACCGTTTCGTTCGGGAGGCGGGGTGTCCGTTCCGGTGTCATCCGTGAGATGCCGCCCGGCCGGTAGCCTTGTCGTCTCGAACGCGCGACCACAGCAAGGGGAGTGGGATGACTGAGACCGCGACGGCGCGCCGCAGTCGCATCACGCCCGAGCGCGAGGCCGAGCTCTACGCGGCCGTCCTCGACCTGCTCCGGGAGGTCGGCTACGACGCCCTCACCATGGACGCCGTGGCGGGCCGCACCCGGTCCAGCAAGGCCACCCTCTACCGCCAGTGGGGCGGAAAGGCCGAGCTGGTCGCGCGGGCGATCCGGCACAACAAGCCGCACTCCGACATCGGCTCGGTCGACACCGGGTCCCTGCAGGGCGACCTGCACGCCCTGGTGCTGAGTACCGATGACTGCGA
Organism: Streptomyces sp. MB09-02B; assembly: GCF_033794485.1. Lineage (NCBI taxonomy): Bacteria > Bacillati > Actinomycetota > Actinomycetes > Kitasatosporales > Streptomycetaceae > Streptomyces > Streptomyces sp. MB09-02B. The sequence continues at coordinate 40,525 of NZ_JARGEE010000019.1, read as the reverse complement.
AATGGAACAGAACAACGCGCTGATGCGGGGTCTGGCCATGGCCGTGCACGGAAACCCCGACCTGCTGAAGGCCTTCCGTGAAGTGATCATCGAGCCGGAGATGGTGGAGATCCGCCGTCTGGTGCAGCGTGCCGTCGACCGGGGTGAGGTCCGTCCGGACAACCCCGCCATCGACTACGTGGTGCACATGTTCGTCGGCGCCTTCGTCGCGCGGGGCATGATCGAGGACCAGCCGCCCACGCAGAGCTTCCTCCGTTCGTACCTCGACGCCGTGGTCCTCCCCGCTCTCGGAGCGTCACCCGCCCGGTAGCCACCGAAGTCCGGCACGACTCCCCCCTCTGACCCCACCGCTCATGTCGTCGGGCTGATCGCCCCTGCCCCGCCATGCCTTGCCCTGCCCTGCCGCCTTCCTCCCCCACGGCGCGGGCTGATCCGTCCTGCCCTCCGCACGTCCACGACCTGAACGGGAGTACCGCCCCCGTGGCCACATTCCTCTACAAACTGGGTCGACTCGCCTTCCGGCGACGACACTTCGCCGTCCTGATCTGGGTGGCACTGCTGACGCTCGCGGGCGTCGGCGCCGCCTCCGCGCCCGCCGCGGGCTCGACCTCCTTCTCCATCCCCGGCACCGAGGCCCAGAAGGCCTTCGACCTGCTGGAACAGCGCTACCCCGGGATGAGCGCCGACGGCGCCACCGCCCGAGTCGTCTTCAAGGCGCCCGAGGGCGAGAAGATGGCCGACGCCGCCAACAAGGCGATAGTCGAGAAGACCGTCGGAGAACTGCGCGACGGCTCCGAAGTCGCCGCCGTCAGCGACCCGTTCACCACCAACGCGGTCAGCCGGGACGGGACGATCGCCTACGCCTCGGTGACGTACAAGGTCCCGGCCATGGAGCTGGAGGACGCCTCCAAGGAGGCTCTGGAGTCCACCGCGCACCAGGCGCAGGACGCCGGGCTGACCGTCGAGATGGGCGGTGACGCCCTGCAGGCCGAGCCCGAGACGGCCGTCGCCGGCGAGATCATCGGCCTGGCCATCGCCGCCGTCGTCCTCGTCATCACCCTGGGCTCGCTCGTCGCGGCCGGGCTGCCGCTGCTGACGGCGGTCATCGGCGTCGGTATCGGTGTCTGCACCATCACCGCCCTTGCGAGCGCGCTCGACCTCGGCGACACCACCTCCACCCTCGCCCTGATGATCGGCCTCGCGGTCGGGATCGACTACGCGCTGTTCATCGTCTCCCGCTACCGCTCCGAACTGGCCGAGGGCCGGGAGCGCGAGGAAGCGGTCGGCCGGGCCGTGGGCACCGCCGGCTCGGCGGTGGTCTTCGCGGGACTCACGGTCGTGATCGCGCTGGCCGGCCTCGCGGTCGTCAACGTCCCGATGCTGACCAAGATGGGTCTCGCCGCGGCGGGCACGGTCGTCGTCGCGGTCCTCATCGCCCTCACCATGATCCCGGCCCTGCTCGGCTACGCGGGCCGCAAGGTCCGGCCGGCCGACGAGAAGGGCGGGCTGCTGGGGCGCCGCAAGGCGAAGGGGTCCGCCGAGGGCTCGGGCGAGGGTTCGGGCGAGGGCTCCTCCGCGGTCGAGCCCAGCCTGGGCACCCGCTGGGCGACCTTCGTCGTCCGCCGCCCCGTCGCCGTGCTGCTGCTCGGCGTGGTCGGCCTGGGAACGATCGCGCTGCCGGCCACCCAGCTCGAACTGGGCCTGCCCGACGACGGTTCGCAGCCGACGTCCACCACGCAGCGCCGGGCGTACGACCTGCTCTCCGAGGGCTTCGGGCCCGGCTTCAACGGCCCGCTGATGGTCGTCGTCGACGCCGAGGGCAGCGCGTCCCCGAAGGAGGCCGCCACCGCGGTGACCGACGGGATCAAGGGGCTCGAGGACGTCGTGACGGTGACCCCGGCGACGTTCAACAAGGCCGGTGACACCGCGATGATCACGGTGATCCCGGAGTCCAAGCCGTCCTCGACGCAGACCGAGGACCTGGTGCACGCCATCCGTGACGCGGGCGCCGGCGTGGCGGCCGACACCGACGCGAGGGTGCTGGTCACCGGCGCCACCGCGATGAACATCGACTTCTCGCAGAAGCTCACCGACGCGCTGATCCCGTATCTGGCGCTGGTGGTGGGGCTCGCGTTCCTCCTGCTGATCGCGATCTTCCGGTCGATCCTGGTGCCGCTGAAGGCGGCCCTCGGCTTCCTGCTCAGCGTGCTGGCCGCGCTCGGCGCCGTGGTCGCGGTCTTCCAGTGGGGCTGGCTCGCGGGGCTCATCGGGGTCGAGGAGACCGGCCCGATCATGTCGATGATGCCGATCTTCATGGTGGGTGTGGTCTTCGGCCTGGCGATGGACTACGAGGTGTTCCTCGTGACCCGGATGCGCGAGGCGTACGTCCACGGTGAGAACGCGAACCAGGCCGTGGTGACCGGCTTCAGGTACAGCGCCCGGGTGGTCGCGGCCGCCGCGGCGATCATGATGGCCGTCTTCGCCGGCTTCATCGGCTCCGGCGAGTCGATGATCAAGATGATCGGCTTCGGCCTCGCCATCGCCGTCTTCTTCGACGCGTTCGTCGTCCGCATGGCCATAGTCCCGGCCGTCCTCGCCCTCCTGGGCGACAAGGCCTGGTGGCTGCCGAAGTGGCTCGACCGCGCGCTGCCCGACGTCGACGTCGAGGGCGAGGGCCTGCGGGCGCACGACGACGCGACGAGGAAGCCGGCCGACGGCGACAAGGACGACGAGGACAGGTCACTGGCCCACGTCTGACGCGCGGGGAGGACCGCCGGTGAGGGCCCGTGGGGACGGGCCCTCACCGGCTCTCGCGTGCCGGGGTAGGCATGACGGGTGAGCGACGAGACGGAACAGACCGACGAGACGGAACTGACGGCAGGGACGGGTCAGACCGCGGAGACGGGACACACCGAAGAGATCAGCGGCGGGCCCCGGAGAAGTCGTGACGACCGTGTGAGCCCGCCCCACCGCGGCACCGAACGCGAGACGCTCCGCGCCTTCCTCGACTACCACCGAGCCACGCTCGCCATGAAGTGCGCGGGGCTCACGGACGAGGAGCTCCGTCGGCCGTCGATGCCCCCGTCCACGCTGTCCCTGCTGGGCCTCGTACGGCACATGGCGGAGGTGGAACGCGCCTGGTTCCGGCGGGTGTTCGAGGATCACGACGCGCCGATGGTGTGGTCGGAGGAGATCGACTTCCAGGCGGCGTACGACGCGAGCGCCTCGACGCGGGCGGAGGCGTTCGGGGCGTGGGAGGCGGAGGTGGAGACCTCGCGGCGTATCGAACGGGAGGCGGAGTCACTGGACCTCGTCGGCCACCAGCCGCGCTGGGACGAGGAGGTCTCGCTCCGCATGGTCATGGTGCACGTCCTGCTGGAGTACGGCCGCCACAACGGCCACGCGGACTTCCTGCGGGAAGGGGTGGTAACTGCTCGCCGGGGAGTCCGTACGAGGTCGAGTTGGCTCGATCGTGTGATGGTCAGTTCGCTGGCTTGCGGTGTCCTGGGCTGATCGGGTTGACGTGCTCGGGCGATCTGGGACGCCGGGAACGGAGCCAGCGTGCGGAGCCCCCTCTCCTCCGGAGAGAAGGTTTGGGGCCTCTCCGTCGCCCTTTGTCCGTACCCACCAGGCCAGATCGTGAGGGAACTGGCCTCCCTGGCTCGGACCACGCACGCGATGCGTGTCGCCGCCCAGGGGTCGAGTACGCCGGGGACCAGTGCGCTCAAGACCGTTCGGGGCGTGCGGCTGGACATGTGCACTCATGCTCAGTCCAAAGGAACGGTAGCGTCCCTCTCATGCATGCGATCACGATTCCCGAACCCGGTGGACCCGAGGCCCTGGTGTGGGACGAGGTCCCCGACCCGGTGCCCGGCGAGGGCGAAGTGCTCATCGAGGTGGCGGCGAGCGCCGTGAACCGCGCCGACCTGCTGCAGCGGCAGGGCTTCTACGACCCACCGCCCGGCGCCTCCCCCTATCCCGGCCTGGAGTGTTCCGGCCGAGTGGCGGAGATCGGGCCCGGTGTGGCCGGGTGGAGCGTCGGCGACGAAGTGTGCGCGCTGCTCTCGGGCGGCGGATACGCGGAGAAGGTCGCCGTTCCGGCCGGTCAGCTGCTGCCGGTCCCCTCCGGCCTCGACCTCCGGCAGGCCGCAGCGTTGCCCGAGGTGACCTGTACGGTCTGGTCGAACGTCTTCATGATCGCCCACCTGCGTCCCGGTGAGACGCTCCTCGTGCACGGCGGCTCCAGCGGCATCGGCACGATGGCCATCCAGCTCGCCAAGGCTGTCGGCGCCAAGGTCGCCGTGACGGCCGGTACCAAGGAGAAGCTGGAGCAGTGCGCCGCCCTGGGCGCCGACATCCTGATCAACTACCGCGAGCAGGACTTCGTCGAGGAGGTCCGGGCGGCCACGGACGGCAAGGGCGCGGACGTCGTCCTCGACAACATGGGCGCCAAGTACCTGGACCGCAATGTCCGGGTCCTCGCCGTCAACGGCCGGCTCGCGATCATCGGCATGCAGGGCGGCATCAAGGGCGAGCTGAACATCGGCGCGCTGCTCGCCAAGCGGGCCGCGATCAGCGCGGCCTCGCTGCGGGCCCGGCCCCGCGAGGAGAAGACGGCCATCGTCGCCGCCGTACGCGAACATGTGTGGCCTCTGATCGCCGGTGGCCATGTGCGCCCGGTCGTCGACCGCGAGATCCCCATGGACGACGCGGCGACGGCGCACCGGGTACTGGAGGAGAGCGGCCACGTGGGCAAGGTGTTGCTGGTGGTGCCGTAGGAGGGGTCGGTGAGCCGCGGGCCGTCGTCCCGGGGAGCGGTGTCGACCCTGCCCTTCCCGGCGGCCCTGTCCAGCTGTGCGTCGGCCCTGCTCAGTGTCATGGCTCCGGTTCAGTGCCATGGCTCCGGTTCAGTACCGCCGTATGCGCAGCCCCACGAAGGCCAGTCCGAGGCCCATGCCCAGGAGGATGAGGCCGCTGCCGAGGGCGAGGGCCTGCAGGACGGGCTCCTCGGCGGTCGCGGTGCCGGGGCCCGGTGGCACGCCGGGGACGGGCAGGGCGGCGTTCCGGGACGGGTCGGGGGCGAGGGAGGAGTCCGGGCCGTCCGGTTCGGGGACGGGCTCTACCGGGGGCGTGGAAGTGTCGTCCTCCGGCTCCACGGGGGCTGCGTCCGCCCGCCCCGGGCGTTCGCGGCCCTCGCCCGCGCGGCTGCCGGCCCAGGAGGTCGCGGGGTCGGGATCGGCCGCGTACGCCGTGGGCACGGGCCCCGTCACCAGAACGACGAGGAGCCCCGCGACGAGAACCGGTCCCGTCACGCGCACCGAACGAAGCCAGGTAGCCACGCCCTCAGCGTCACACGGCACCGGCATCCCGGCATCCCGGCGTTGCGGCATCCCGGCATCCCGACGTGTCGGCCCGCTCGCCGGAGCCGAGCGGCAGCTGTGCGGGCCCGCCGCTGCTCACGGAGAGACGACCACTCCGGTACGAAACCGCAGGCCGCGAACACCGTCGCGGCAGACCGAGGGCTGTCCCAAGCCGAACGATGCCGATGCGGCGCACTCGAGGTGCCCCGCGCGCCGTCCGCCCCGTGTTCTGGCCGGCGCGTCCGGAAGCCCCACGTGACCACGTGACAGCAACCCCTGGCCAAAACGCGAACAGCGGCTACGTAAACGGTGGATCACCCTGTGTGGGGGGCACCAGGGTGGTGAGGTGTACGTGTGCGAGAGAATGGCGGCATGGAGATGCCGAGGAACGAACGGTCGCCCGAACAGCCCCAGATCCTGGTCGTGGGCCAGGACGGCATGGCCGTGGGCGGCGGCGGAGGCGACGAGGACTCCCGCGAGGTCCCGGTGACGGAGATGGTGGAACAGCCGGCCAAGGTCATGCGCATCGGCAGCATGATCAAGCAACTGCTCGAAGAGGTACGGGTCGCCCCCCTCGACGAGGCCAGTCGGGCCCGGCTGAAGGAGATCCACGCCAGCTCGGTCAAGGAACTGGAGGACGGTCTGGCGCCCGAGCTGGTGGAGGAACTGGAGCGGCTCTCGCTGCCCTTCACGGACGAGGTGATCCCGAGCGACGCGGAACTGCGGATCGCCCAGGCCCAGCTGGTCGGCTGGCTGGAAGGCCTCTTCCACGGGATCCAGACGACGCTGTTCGCCCAGCAGATGGCCGCCCGGGCCCAGTTGGAGCAGATGCGCCGCGCGCTGCCGCCCGGCGTCGGCGGCCACGAGGGCGACGACGACCCCCGCACGCTCGGCCGCTCGGGCGGCCCGTACCTCTAACCTCCGACAGGCTTTCGGTCGACGCCTCTGAAAGCCGTTCGGCTGACCCCCCACCACGTACGCGAAGGGCCCGGCACACCGAGTGCCGGGCCCTTCCTATCAGAGGCGTCAGGCCGGATTGCCCGTCGAGACCTTGAGGATGATCGAGGGCATGTCCTTGGGGTCGACGTCCTCGGAGGCCGTCGGGTACTGCTCCATGACCGTGCCCTCGCCGTACGTGTTCTCGTCGACCTTCTGGACGTCGTACTGCCAGCCCGCCGCCTGGAAGCACTTCTTCACCGAGTCGATGTTCTTGAAGGTGAAGTCCGGCAGCTCGATCTTGTCGGGGTCGTTGTACGACTCCACGGGCTCCGTGCACTCGGTCGACTCGATGACCTTCGACGTGTCCGGTCCCTTGTGCCCCTCGACCACGCTCGGCGAGGAGGACGGGGTCGCGCCGTCGTCGCCGCCCTCGGCCTCGGTGCCCGCGCTCAGGGAGAGCGCCACGATCAGACCGCCGACCGCGAGGACCGACACGGCGATCGCGCCCACGATGACGCCCTTGTTGCTCTTCCCGCCCCCGGAACGCCCCGCCGACATCGAGGACTGCTGGGGTGTGACGTTGTACGGCGGCGGGGTGACCGAGCCCTGCTGCGGCGAGTACGCGGCGGTCTGCGGCGGCGTCTGGTAGCCGCCCTGCTGCGGGTAGCCGTAGGACGGGGCGGGCGTCGGAGTCGGCGTCGGCGGACCGTAGCCGCCCGTCGCCGGCGGCTGGTACGGCGTCTGGACGCTGCCCGACTGCGGGGCGCCCGTGTGGTCGATCGGCGGGAAGACCGCGGAGGAGACCCCCGCGCCGCTGGCCGTCTGCACACCCGGCACGATGCTCGGCGCGACGGGCTGGAGGGACGCGGCGACCCGCAGGCACTCGTCCCGCATCGCCTCCGCGCTCGGGAACCGCTCGTTCGGGTTCTTCTTCAGCGCGCGGGCGATGATGGCGTCCACGGCCGGCGGCAGGGAACGGTTGATCGAGGAGGGAGCGACCGGCTCCTCCTGGACGTGCGCATACGCTATGGCCAGCGGCGAGTCCGCCTCGAACGGCAGCCGACCGGTGGTCAGTTGGAAGAGCATGATGCCGACCGAGTACAGGTCGGAGCGGGCGTCCACGCCGCGGCCGAGGGCCTGCTCGGGCGAGAGGTACTGCGGGGTGCCGACGACCATGCCGGTCTGCGTCATCGACGTGACGCCGGACTGCATGGCGCGGGCGATGCCGAAGTCCATGACCTTCACGACGTTGCGCTTGGTCATCATCACGTTGCCCGGCTTGATGTCCCGGTGGACCAGGCCCATCTCGTGGCTGATCTCCAGCGCCGCCAGGACATCAGCGGTGATCTTCAGTGCCTTGTCGGAGGGCATGGCGCCGAGCTGGGAGACATCCGCGTCGAGCACCGAACCGAGCGGCTTGCCCTCGATGTACTCCATGACGATGTACGGCGTCGTCATGCCGTCGAGATCGTCCTCGCCGGTGTCGAAGACCGACACGATGTTGGTGTGGGTGAGCTTCGCCACGGCCTGCGCCTCACGGCGGAAGCGCTCCCGGAAGGCCTGTTCGCGGCCGAGGTCGGTGTGGAGTGTCTTGATTGCGACCTGTCGGTCGAGCACCGAGTCGTACGCGAGGTGGACGGAGGCCATGCCGCCCTCGCCGAGCAGGTCACGCAGTTGGTACCGGCCACCGGCTAGCGACCGTCCCGCGTACCGGCCCTGTGCGGCGTCCTGGCTCATCGTCCTGCGTCCCCCATCGGCGCGCGCGAAAGCAGCTGGCGTGGCTCCCGCGATCGGTGATCCCTGATGATTCCGGTGATCCTTTGTGCTATTCCCGGCCAAGTCTGCCCCAGGGCACTGACACGTCAAGCGCGGTGCCCGATCCGTGACCGTACGCGAAAGAAGCGTCGCGGAAGCGTTACAGGGGGCGTACGCCCGGTACACAGAACTTGCACGAGTGCGCGCGCTGCGGGTTTCATGGCCGATCAACCTTTGAATCCACCTTGAATCCGTCGTGAACCCGTCGCGCATCCAACCCGGACCGGCCTCTTGCGTGAAGGCTGTAGCGTGGCCGACGGAGACCGTAACAAGTACCGCGCGGACCGCGGGCAGAAACGACGGCGAGGACTGATGGCACAGCAGCAGCGCTCTCAGGGCCCGTCCGACCCCGAGGCGACTGGCGGCGGCATGTCGGACGCGCCGGAGTTGTGGGGCAACGGCGGGCTGGTAGGCGACGGCCGGTACCGGATGACCCACAGACTGGGCCGGGGCGGCATGGCCGAGGTGTTCGCGGCCGAGGACGTACGTCTCGGCCGGACGGTCGCGGTCAAACTGCTCCGCTCCGACCTGGCCGAGGACCCTATCTCCAAGGCCCGCTTCACGCGTGAGGCCCAGGCCGTGGCCGGTCTCAACCACCACTCGATCGTGGCGGTCTACGACTCCGGTGAGGACGTCGTGAACGGCACCCCGGTGCCGTACATCGTCATGGAGCTGGTCGAGGGCCGCACCATCCGTGACCTGCTGCTCAACGCCGAGGCCCCCGGTCCCGAGCAGGCGCTGATCATCGTCTCCGGTGTGCTGGAGGCGCTCGCGTACTCGCACCAGCACGGCATCGTGCACCGTGACATCAAGCCGGCGAACGTCATCATCACCACCAACGGCGCGGTGAAGGTGATGGACTTCGGCATCGCCCGCGCCCTGCACGGGGCGTCGACGACGATGACGCAGACCGGCATGGTCATGGGCACGCCCCAGTACCTCTCGCCGGAGCAGGCGCTCGGCAAGGCCGTCGACCACCGCTCCGACCTGTACGCCACCGGCTGTCTGCTCTACGAACTCCTCGCGCTCAGGCCGCCGTTCATCGGCGAGACACCGCTCTCGGTGGTCTACCAGCACGTCCAGGACATCCCGGTACCGCCCTCCGAGAGCTCGGAGGGATCGGCGCCCCCGGAGCTCGACGGCCTGGTCATGCGCTCCCTCGCCAAGGAGCCGGACGACCGGTTCCAGACGGCCGAGGAGATGCGCGGCCTCGTCCAGTACGGCCTGCAGATGCTCTACGACCAGGGCGGCCACACCGGCACCTGGAACACCGGGCCCGTCACCATGCACGAGGGTCGGCACACCCCGCCGGGCGGTATGTCCGGTACGGCGGTCATGTCGCACCCCCACGGGGAATCGGGCACCTCGCAGATCCCGCAGCCGATCCTGCCGGGGTACGGCGGCGGTGGCCGGGACGACGGCGGTTTCGAGGGGAACGGCAACCGGGGCAGCGGTCGCGGCAAGCTGTGGATCCTCGCCGTCCTCGCGGTGATCGCCATCGCGGCGGGCGTCGCCCTGGCGTTGAACAACAAGGGTGACTCCGGTGACGGCGGCACCGAGACCACCAAGTCCCCGACGGCCACGAAGTCGGAGAAGGACAAGGACACCACCGAGTCGCCCAGCGAGGAGGCGACCGAGGAGACCACGGACGACAGCACGGACCCGGATAACGGCGGCGGCTTCACCCCGTCGTACCCGCAGACGCCGAGCTTCACCCAGTCGCCGACGCAGAGTGAGCCGTCGGAGGAGCCGACGACGGAGGAGCCGACGTCGGAGGAGCCGACACCCACGGACGAGGGAGAGGAGTCGCCCCCGCCAGAAGAGTCGCCCGATGACAGCAGCGGCGGCGGCGACGCGGGCGGCCTGCCGGGCGGCATCGGCGGCGAAGAGGGGTGACCCCGGTGGAGGGGGCGACCCGGGCGGACCTCGCCCGGGTCGCCCCCTCCACCGTGAAGCGCGCTCCGCGTGGGCTCACTCCATGAACGCCTCGCGCACCGCGTCGTACTCCCGTGTCCACCACGCCACCAGCGCCGAAGCCGCGGGGAACTGCGGGTCGGCGCGGGTGTCGCCGCGCTCGTAGTGCCAGCGCAGCATCCAGAAGTCGTTGAGCCGCTCCCACCACACGCGGTGCACGGCCGCCGCGAGCTCGGCGGAGGGCGGCGCCCGCGGAACGCCGGTACGCGCGCGCGTAGGAGCGTACTTTCGCCAGGTCCAGGGCGCCGACGGGACGCACGAAGAAGATCACCGCCGCCCGGACCGCCTCCTCCGCGCGCGGCTGCACACCGAGCCGGTCCCAGTCGAGGATCGCGGCCGGCACCTCGGGGACGTCGTCCCGGTAGAGCACGCTGTAGGGGTGGAAGTCACCGTGCACCCACCCCACCGGGCCACCCCCGGGCGGCCGCCGGTCCACGTGCCGGTCCAGCAGCTGCCGCCGCTCCAGCAGCCGGTACCGGGCGAGCGCGTCGAAGGAGGTCGGCCGGGCGGTGACGGCGCACCCGGTCGAGCAGATCGTCGATGAGGGCGCGCCGTGGCGGTGGCGTCCCTCGATCCACGGGTGCAGGGCGTAGGCGTGGCCGGCGACGACCGGCACCGTGCCCCCGTCCCGTCCGGTCAGCGGTGGCGCGACGGGAACGCCCAGGGCGGCGAGGCGCTGGGTGGCCCGGTGCTGGCGCACGATCGCGGCCGGGTGGGCGGTTTCGGGGTCGAAGTGGTGCTTGAGGAAGTATCGGCCACGGGTGGTGCGGAGCCGGTAGCCGCGATTGAGAAGTCCCTCGTCGACGGGTTCACAGGCCAGCACGGAGCCCGCGGTGTACTGCTCCAGCAGCGGGCCCAGAGGGGGCGTGTGGAGCACAGGGGGTACAGATGAGCGCGGCACGCGCCAGATGTTAGGGCACAGATGTTAGGGCACGCGCCACGCCGCTGACCTCGCACTTGTCACACACAGTCGTTAGCGATCGCAGAGTGCATGGATCCGAACTATGGCTCGACGCGCAGACGTGCGCCCCGGGCGGCCACCGCGCCCGAGGCGGAGCACGCGCTCCCGCCGTCTTCACGGATGGAGCAACTTGAGCCACCGATCTCACGGCCCGGCTCCGGCGAACTCTTCCCGTGGCCGGGGTGGCCGGGATAACGTGCCGGTGTTCCGGCCCCCTGCCAGGCTGTTACCAGTGCTGTGACCAGCAGCTGTTCCCGACGGACGCGACTTGCTTGGACCCCCTAGTACCGAATTACTTGGAAATCCAAGGAAAATCGCAGGTCAGTAGGGGTTTCACAGGAATGTGGAGCACTGGGTAACGTGCCTCGTGCAGGGCGCTCGCCGGGGCACCTGTCACGTCTGTTCCCGGCCAAGGGCACCCACCCCGTGCACGGGCACCGGGATCAGGCGAGCCGCACTGGTTCTCGGCAACCCCGGGGGCCGGACCGACGGAGGAGCACACGTGACCGTGGAGAGCACTGCCGCGCGCAAGCCGCGACGCAGCGCCGCAGGCAAGACCGGCACCACCGGCAGCAAGGCGGCCGGCACCACCGGCACCAGGCGCGCCGCTGCGAAGAAGCCGACCGACGCCCAGCCCGAACTCGTTCAGCTGCTGACGCCCGAGGGCAAGCGCGTCAAGAACGCCGAGTACGACCCGTTCGTCGCGGACATCACCGTCGACGAGCTGCGCGGCCTGTACCGCGACATGGTGCTGACCCGTCGCTTCGATGCCGAGGCCACCTCCCTGCAGCGCCAGGGCGAGCTGGGCCTGTGGGCCTCGCTGCTCGGCCAGGAGGCCGCCCAGATCGGCTCCGGACGGGCCACCCGCGAGGACGACTACGTCTTCCCGACCTATCGCGAGCACGGCGTCGCCTGGTGTCGCGGCGTCGACCCGACCAATCTGCTCGGCATGTTCCGCGGCGTGAACAACGGCGGCTGGGACCCGAACAGCAACAACTTCCACCTCTACACGATCGTCATCGGCTCCCAGACGCTGCACGCCACCGGCTACGCCATGGGCATCGCCAAGGACGGCGCCGACTCGGCGGTCATCGCGTACTTCGGGGACGGCGCCTCCAGCCAGGGCGACGTCGCCGAGGCCTTCACCTTCTCCGCGGTCTACAACGCGCCGGTCGTGTTCTTCTGCCAGAACAACCAGTGGGCCATCTCGGAGCCCACGGAGAAGCAGACCCGCGTCCCGCTGTACCAGCGCGCCCAGGGCTTCGGCTTCCCGGGCGTCCGGGTCGACGGCAACGACGTCCTCGGCTGCCTCGCCGTCACCAAGTGGGCGCTGGAGCGCGCCCGCCGGGGCGAGGGACCCACCCTGGTCGAGGCGTACACGTACCGCATGGGCGCCCACACCACCTCCGACGACCCGACCCGCTACCGCCATGACGACGAGCGGGTGGCCTGGGAGGCCAAGGACCCGATCGCGCGTCTGCGCAGCTACCTCGAGTCCGAAACGGACACGAACGAGGGATTCTTCGCGGAACTCGAAGCGGAGAGCGAGGCGTTGGGAAGGCGAGTGCGCGAAGTGGTGCGTGCCATGCCCGACCCTGACCACTTCGCCATCTTCGAGAACGCGTACGCGGACGGACACGCGCTCGTGGACGAGGAGCGCGCCCAGTTCGCGGCTTACCAGGCGTCGTTCGCCGATGTGGACGAAGAGGAGGGCAAGTAGCGATGACCACGCAGACAGCCGCGCAGGCGGCAGGGCAGAGCGCCGGGCAATCCGCCGTGAAGAACATGGCGATCGCCAAGGCGATCAACGAATCGCTGCGCAGGGCCCTCGAAGCCGACCCCAAGGTCCTCGTCATGGGCGAGGACGTCGGCAAGCTCGGCGGTGTGTTCCGGGTGACCGACGGCCTCCAGAAGGACTTCGGCGAGGACCGGGTCATCGACACCCCGCTCGCCGAGTCCGGCATCGTCGGCACCGCCATCGGCCTGGCCCTCAGGGGCTACCGCCCGGTGGTGGAGATCCAGTTCGACGGTTTCGTCTTCCCCGCGTACGACCAGATCGTGACCCAGCTCGCCAAGATGCACGCCCGCTCGCTGGGCAAGGTCAAGCTCCCCGTTGTCGTCCGCATCCCCTACGGCGGCGGCATCGGCGCGGTCGAGCACCACTCCGAGTCCCCGGAGGCGCTGTTCGCGCACGTGGCGGGCCTGAAGGTGGTCTCGCCGTCGAACGCGTCGGACGCCTACTGGATGATGCAGCAGGCCATCCAGAGCGACGACCCGGTGATCTTCTTCGAGCCCAAGCGGCGCTACTGGGACAAGGCCGAGGTCAATCCCGAGGCGATCCCCGGCCAGCTGCACAAGGCCCGGGTGGTTCGCGAGGGCACCGACCTCACGCTCGCCGCGTACGGCCCGATGGTGAAGCTCTGCCAGGAGGTCGCCGACGCCGCCGCCGAGGAGGGCAGGGCCCTGGAGGTCCTGGACCTGAGGTCGGTCTCTCCGCTGGACTTCGACTCCATCCAGGCGTCCGTGGAGCGGACGCGCCGTCTGATCGTGGTCCACGAGGCCCCGGTGTTCTTCGGTTCGGGCGCGGAGATCGCCGCCCGGATCACCGAGCGGTGCTTCTACCACCTGGAGGCCCCCGTCCTCCGTGTCGGCGGGTACCACTCCCCCTATCCGCCGGCTCGGCTGGAGGAGGAGTACCTGCCGAATCTGGACCGGGTGCTCGACGCCGTCGACCGCTCGCTGGCGTACTGAGGGAGAGGTCCGTGACGACGATGACAGACACGTCTCCGCGCGAGTTCAAGATGCCCGACGTGGGCGAGGGACTCACCGAGGCCGAGATCCTCAAGTGGTACGTCCAGCCCGGTGACACCGTCACCGACGGCCAGATCGTCTGCGAGGTCGAGACGGCCAAGGCCGCCGTCGAACTGCCCATCCCGTACGACGGTGTCGTACGCGCACTGCACTTCCCCGAGGGCACCACGGTCGACGTCGGCACGTCGATCATCGCGGTGGACGTTGCGGGCGGGGCGGCCCCGGCCGAGCCGGAGCCCTCCGCGGCGAAGCCGGAGCCCGCGGCGAAGCCGGCGGCGGCGCCGAAGCCGGCGGCACCGGCGGCCAAGAAGCCCGAGGGCCGCAAGCCGGTCCTCGTGGGCTACGGCGTCGCCGAGTCCTCCACGAAGCGCCGCCCCCGCAAGGGAGTCCCGGCCGCCGCCGCGCCCGCCGAGGACACGCTGTACGGCGCCTCGGCCCTCCAGAGCGTGCAGGGCGAGCTGAACGGACACGGACAACACGGGGTCACCGTCGCGCGTCCCCTGGCGAAGCCGCCCGTCCGCAAGCTGGCCAAGGACCTCGGGGTGGACCTGGCGACGATCACCCCGTCCGGTCCGGACGGCATCATCACTCGCGAGGACGTCCACGCGGCCGTGGCTCCGCCGCAGGCTCCCGAGCCGGTGGCGGCCGCACCCGCGGCCACGGCGACCACGGCCGCACCCGCCGCGTCCGTCACGGCCCCGGCGCCGGTGGCCTCGTACGACGGCGCCCGCGAGACCCGTGTGCCCATCAAGGGTGTCCGGAAGGCGACGGCGGCGGCGATGGTCGGCTCGGCGTTCACCGCGCCGCATGTCACCGAGTTCGTGACGGTCGACGTGACGCGCACGATGAAACTGGTCGAGGAGCTGAAGCAGGACAAGGAGCTGGCGGGGCTGCGGGTCAATCCGTTGCTGTTGATCGCCAAGGCCCTGCTGGTGGCGATCAGGCGCAATCCGGAGATCAACGCGTCCTGGGACGAGGCAGCGCAGGAGATCGTGGTCAAGCACTACGTGAACCTGGGGATCGCGGCCGCCACCCCGCGCGGTCTGATCGTCCCGAACATCAAGGACGCCCACGCGAAGACGCTGCCGCAGCTGGCGGAGTCACTGGGCGAGCTGGTCGCGACGGCCAGGGAGGGCCGGACCTCCCCGGCAGCCATGCAGGGCGGCACGGTCACCATCACCAATGTGGGCGTCTTCGGCATCGACACCGGCACGCCCATCCTGAACCCGGGCGAGTCGGCGATCCTCGCGGTCGGCTCGATCAAGCTCCAGCCGTGGGTCCACAAGGGGAAGGTGAAGCCCCGCCAGGTCACCACGCTGGCGCTCTCCTTCGATCACCGGTTGGTGGACGGGGAGCTGGGCTCCAAGGTGCTGTCGGACGTGGCGGCGATTCTGGAACAGCCGAAGAGGCTCATCACTTGGGCGTGAGGCTTTCGACTGGATAGGCTCAACGTGAAGGGGCTGGCCGCAACTTCGTCTTGCGACCAGCCCCTTCTGTGTTTGCCGTGTTCAGGCGCCGTCAGCGGCGGCTGAGCACATACACGGGCGCCCCGTCCTCCGCCGCACCCACGGGATGGATGCACGCGTGCTTGCGCAGCAGCCGCAGGCATTCGTTGACGCGGTGCACCGGCAGCCCCGTACGAGCCGCGATGGCTTCCAGCGGCTGGCGCAACTCACCCTCCTCGACGAGCACCGGGGCGATCACCACGGCAACCGTCCACACATCCGCCGTCACGGACAACCGCTCGCGCCAGTCGGCCAGGACGGTCTCCGTGGTGGGATGCGTCGAGAACGCGGTGGTGTCCGACATCGGCCGGTCAAGAGCCAGGGCGTCGAGCCGGTTCGCGATGCGTTCCAAGGCTTGGGCGATGGTTTGCTGGGCGATGAGGGTGGCGCTCTGGAGCTCCACCATTTGCTCCTGCAGGGCGATTGACCTGTGTTGCAGGTCGATCGATTTCTGTTGTGCGACCGCGAGTTGCTCGTCCGCCTGCAGGTTGCGCTCCTCCAGCCGAACGATGGCCTCGGCCACCTGCTCGGGCATGGCGTACGCGATGGGCGCACCCGGCTCGGAAGGTTGCACCTCGGCCTCTTCCAAGGTGTAGGAGCCTTCGCGCTGAACGGTCTCGATCACTTCGGCGACCCACTGCTTGAAGGGGGCGCACTCCGGCTTGGTGCAGGCGCTGACGAGCAGGATCAGACCCTGGAGATCGATGAGATTCAGGTCTCGACGCCACTCTCTACCTGCGGGAATGCTGAGACCGTGACCTCCAGTCAGTGTCTCGAGAATCTCTCGATGCTCTTCCGGGACATGGTCGATCAGAGCTTTGCGAGGTGTTGTGTACCCCAACTGCTTGCAGACGTCCACCGCCGGAAACCAATGCGTCCCGTCCGGCATGGTGAGTCGGCGGACGCGGGCTCCGGTGGCCGCGTACACGAAGTCGCCGGCGTCGAGGGCGTCCTCCTGCCGCATGCGGGGGTCGGGTTGGTGCTTGCTGGGTTCGATCATGTGAACCACCTCCACTGCGGAACGTACGGCGGTGGAAATCGAATATGCCAGCTGGGTTAGCCATGTTCACTATTGCGAGGTAAAGAAGCCTGATCGGCTTGCACGAGAAACGTGAAGGGGGCCACCGCGGTGAGCGGTGGCCCCCTTCGCCTGCCTCCGAGAGGCCGGTGACCTAGAGGGTGGCGAAGCCGTAGTCCATCAGCTTCTTCACGTCCGCCATGCGCGTGGTCTCGTTGGTGGAGGTGAGGACGGTGCCGACGATCGTCTTGCCGTTACGGGTCGCGGCGAAGACGAGGCAGTACTTGGACTGAGTGCCGGAGCCGGTCTTGATACCGATGGTGCCCTTCCAGCCGAGCAGCTTGTTGGTGTTGTCCCACGTCGTGTTGCGAGTGCCGCCGGACTTGGTGATGGTCTTCGCCGTGTACGACTTCGTCGCCACGATCTTCTTGAACGTCGTGTTCTTCATGACGTCGCGCGCGAGCTTGGTGAGGTCGCGCGGAGTCGAGGCGTTCGCGCCCTTGCTGATGCCGTCGAACGAGTCGAACTTCGTGTTCGTCATGCCGAGGTTCTTGGCCGTGGTGTTCATCTTGGCGATGAAGTTCTTGGTGCGGGCCGAGACCGTGGAGCCGGAGCCGAACTTGTCGGCGAGTGCCATGGCGGCCTCGCAGCCGGACTTCAGCATCATCCCGTGCAGCAGCTGACGTACGGTCACCTTGTCGCCGACGATCAGTCCCGCCGACGAGGCTGTGTTCTTGACGATGTAGTCGCTGTACTCCTTCTTGATCGTCACCTTGGCGTCGAGGTTCAGGTTCTTCTGCGACAGCACGACCTTGGCGGTCATGACCTTTGTCGTGGAGGCGGTGAGCCTCTTGGTGTCGGCGGCCTTGGTGAAGAGCGTCTTGCCGTTGGCGGCGTTCATCACGAACCCGCCCTTGGCGGTGATCGTGGGCTTCACGGGAGCCGCCTGCGCGGGAGCGGAGGTGACGACTCCGGTCGCGATCATCGCACCGGTGGTCACGGCGACTGCGGCGGCTCTGCGGACACGTGCGCCCTTTATGGCGGTAATCAAGTCAAGTACCCCGATTGCGTCAAATGTCTGTGGAGCGCGGCCACTTGGGCTCCTGTTTCGGGCAAGCAGGGCCGCTTCTCGTGTGACAAGTGAGTAGCACAAAAGGTTGTGCCCTGGGTGGAGCGGGGGTCAATTCGAGTCCATCTCACAGTCTTTTGACGGGTTCACGATGGGCGCGTGGTGGCTGTGGGCCGGTTTCGGCGTGGGCGTGCCGTCCCGGATCGTGGACGAGGACGGCAATGGGTACGTGTTGTATCTATGCTGTGGGCATGTCCTCCGCCCCAGCTCCCGCCTCCGTCCCCGCCGTGAAGCAGCCCCCCGCCGCCGACCGTGTCTACGCCCACGTCAAACAGGGTGTCCTGGAGCGCCGCTACGAGGGCGGCACGCTGCTCACCGAGGGCGAGCTGGCCGAGGCGGTCGGCGTGTCACGGACGCCGGTGCGCGAGGCCCTGTTGCGGCTGGAGGTCGAGGGGCTGATCAAGCTCTACCCGAAGAAGGGCGCCCTGGTGCTGCCCGTCTCCGCGCAGGAGATCGCGGATGTCGTGGAGACCCGGCAGCTGGTCGAGGAGCACGCCGTACGCAAGACGGCCCCGGCCTCGCCGCAGCTGATCGAGCGGCTGGAGAGCCTGCTGCAGCAGCAGAAGGCGCAGGCCGCCGCCGGTGACCTGGCGGGCGCCGCGGTGACGGACCGCTGCTTCCACGCCGAGATCGTCCGCAGCGGGGGGAACGAGATCCTCTCCCGCCTCTACGACCAACTCCGCGACCGGCAGCTGCGGATGGGCGTCGCCGTGATGCACGCCCACCCGGACCGCATCACCAAGACGCTCACCGAGCACGAGGAGATCCTCCAGGCGCTGCGCACGGGCGACGCGGAGGCGGCCGTGGAGATCGTGCACCGCCACGTCAGCTGGTTCTCCAACCTGGCGCGGGGGGAAGTCCGTTGAGTCGCCCCGCCATATCGTCGTCCGCCGGGTCCCTGCCCGGGGACCCGCCCGGCGGCCGTCGCGCCCTCGCGGTCTGGAGTGTGGGCGTCTCCGTCTACTTCGTCGCCGTCATCTTCCGTACGTCGCTGGGCGTGGCCGGCCTCGACGCCGCGGACCGCTTCCATGTGGGCGCCTCCGCCCTGTCCACGTTCTCGATCCTCCAGCTGCTGGTCTACGCGGGCATGCAGATACCCGTCGGCCTGCTGGTCGACCGGCTCGGCACCAAGCGGGTGCTGACCCTGGGCATCCTGCTGTTCACGGCCGGCCAGATCGGCTTCGCGCTGTCGCCGTCGTACGGCATGGCGCTGGCGTCGCGGGCGCTGCTGGGCTGCGGCGACGCGATGACGTTCATCAGTGTGCTGCGGCTGGGCAGCCGGTGGTTCCCGGCCCGGCGTGGACCGATGATCGCGCAGATGGCGGGCCTGGTCGGCATGGCGGGCAACCTGGTCTCGACGCTGCTGCTGGCCCGGCTGCTGCACGGGGTGGGTTGGACGGCGGCGTTCGCGGGCAGCTCGGTGGCCGGTGTGGTCGTGCTGGTCCTCACCCTGCTGTTCCTCAAGGACCACCCGGACGGGCACGAGCCGGAGCCGTTCCCGCACCACGGGGCGGCGTACGTGCGGCGGCAGATCGTGGCGTCCTGGCGGGAGCCCGGCACCCGGCTCGGGATGTGGGTGCACTTCACCACCCAGTTCCCGGCGATGGTGTTCCTGCTGCTGTGGGGGCTGCCGTTCCTGGTCCAGGCGCAGGGGCTCAGCCGGGGCACCGCCGGTGAACTGCTCACCCTCGTCGTCCTGTCCAACATGGTGGTCGGACTGGTGTACGGCCAGATCGTCGCCCGGCACCACGCGGCGCGGCTGCCGCTGGCGCTCGGCACGGTCCTCGTGACGGCAGCGGTGTGGGCGACCACGCTGCTCTACCCCGGTGAGCACGCCCCGATGTGGCTCCTGATCGTGCTCTGCGCGGTGCTCGGCGCCTGCGGCCCGGCCTCGATGCTCGGCTTCGACTTCGCCCGCCCGGCGAACCCGCCGGAGCGTCAGGGCACCGCCTCCGGGATCACCAACATGGGTGGTTTCGTCGCCTCCATGACGACCCTCTTCGCGGTCGGCGTCCTTCTGGACCTGACCGACGACGACTACGGCATCGCCTTCTCGGCCGTGTTCGTCCTCCAGGCGCTGGGCCTGAGTCAGATCCTCCGCCTGCGCGGCCGCGCGGCCCGCCGCGAGCGGGAACGCCTGGTGGCGAGCCGGGTGGAGACGGTGCACGTACCGGCGTAGGGGCCGGGACATCGGAGCGAGGGTAGATGCGTCGGCTGCCCTCGCGAACCGGCCGCTGCACGGCCCTTACACGGCCCTCGCGAACCGGCCGCCGCATGGTCGCCGCGAACCGGCCGCTACACGGTCACCGCGAACGCGCGCAGGATCGCCGCGATCAGGTGGGGGTCGCCCTCGGCCTTGATGCGGTCGGCGACGAGGTCGGCGGTGACGCGGCCGCAGGCAAGGCGGACGTAGGTCTCCCAGTCGAGCGTGAGGGTGGCGGCGGGGCCGAGCGCGGGAGCGGTCTCCAGCGTGCCGCGGCCCTGGATGTCCACGCGGACGGTACGGATGAACTCCACCGGGCCGTGCACGTCGAAGACGACGGCCGAACTGCGCGGCGCCTGCGCGTCCTCCGCGACCACCTTCGGCAGCACGGACAGCAGCTCGTCACGGACTACGTGCGCGCCCGGCGAGTCCAGGTTCCCCGGCTGCCCCAGCGCGGCACGCAGGTCCTGCTCGTGGACCCAGACGTCGAAGGCGCGGTTCCGCATGGCCTGCTCGAGGGTCAGCTCCGTGCCCAGCGGGCCCCGCACCTTGTGACCCGGGTCCCGTGACTCGTTCCGCAGCTGGCGGTTGCGCCGGATGATCGTGTACTCCAGCTCGGAGGTCATCTCCGGTGCGGTGTGGTGACGACGGGCGTCGACCTGCATCTCCATGTACCGCTGGTGCTCGGTCCGTACGTGGTACAGGTCTCGCGGCAGGGTGTGGATCGGCCGGGGGTCGCCGAGCATCTCGCAGTCCAGGCCGATGACATGGGAGACCACATCGCGCACCGACCAGCCCGGGCAGGGTGTCCGGCGGTTCCACTCGCCCTCCACGAGCGGCGACACCAGCTCGGATATCGCGTCCACGGAGTGGGTCCAGGCGTCGGCGTAGGGCTGAAGAGTGGGATGCAGACTCACGGAACGGGACCCCTCGGGCGGTCGGTACGTGTCAGTACGGTCGGTACGTGTCGGCTACGTGGGTGGTGGTCTTCAGTGGGGGCGTCGGCGTTGACGGCGTGGAGCAGTTCGTCGGCGGCTGTCAGTGGGTGCTGTGAAACGTTAAGTTACGCTGCTGTGAGGCACCCCGGCAGTGCTTTGGTGTGACGATCGTAGGCCGGTGTGGACGGCTCGAATGCCAGGACGGTGGTACTGTGCGCGCCTCGCTCATCCAGATCAGCGTAGATGAGGATGAATCGGTCGATTCGCGCAGGCGGCGGGTGGCCTCGCTGGTACGGGACCAGGCCGGCGCCGATCTCGTCGTCCTCCCGGAGCTCTGGACCACCGGCGCATTCGCGTTCGAATCCTTCGCCGCGGCGGCCGAACCGCTGGAAGGGCCGACGTACGAGGCGATGGCCAAGGCGGCGAGCGACACCGGCGTCTGGCTGCACGCGGGCTCGATCCCGGAGCTTGCCCCTGACGGAACCCTCTACAACACCTCCCTCGTCTTCTCACCGTCCGGCGACCTCGCCGCCGCCTACCGCAAGATCCACCGCTTCGGCTTCGACAAGGGCGAGGCCGTGCTGATGGGTGCGGGGGCGGAGCTGGTGACCCTCCGCCTCCCGGACACGACCATCGGCATCGCCACCTGCTACGACCTGCGGTTCCCCGAGCTCTTCCGGGGCCTTGTCGACGCGGGCGCCGAGACCTTCGTGGTGTCGGCGGGCTGGCCGGAGCGCCGCCGCTCCCACTGGACGCTGTTGGCGCAGGCCCGGGCCGTGGAGAACCAGGCCTACGTACTCGCCTGTGGAACGGCCGGTACGCACGCGGAGGTTCCCCAGGCCGGTCACTCGATCGTGGTCGATCCCTGGGGCGAGGTCCTGGCGGAGGCGGGCCCCGGCGAGGAGGTCCTCACGGTCGACCTCGATCCGACGAGGGTCGCGACCACGCGTGAGCAGTTCCCGGCGCTGAAGGACCGGCTGCTGGGAATGGAACCACCGCGCCGCTGAGCGTTCGCGGCGGGCAATTTCGCGGCGGGCGATTCGCAGCGCGCTGCCGAGGCGGGCACTCCGTCAGTCGTCGTCCCGCTCCCGCTCCGCCAGGTTGATCACACACACCGCCACGGCGATCAGCAGCGCCGGGTCCGCGTCGTCGCGTACGACGTCGAGGCCGTAGGTCTCGCGCACGCTCAGCCATCTGCGGGAGATGTGCGCGAGGAGTTCGCCCTCGTACTCGATGGCGAACTCGCGGTCGAGGATCTTGCCGCTGACGTCCAGTTCGGTGCCGTCCGCCAGGGAGACCCGGTAGTGGTTGCGCAGGAGGGAGAGGCGCTTGCGGCGGACGGTGGCGAGGGGCTCGCCGCCGCGTTCGACGACCATCGTGTCGCGCAGCGCGAACATCTTGCGGCGGATGTCGATCAACACCTCCCCCCGGGTGTCCTTCAGCTCGAAGGTGTCCCGCAGCCGCATGGCCTTGCCGTCGACGAGGAAGGCCTTCCGGCCGTGCTCGTCCTCGATCCAGTAGTCGTCACCGATGCCGAGGATCCGGTCGCGTACGAGGAATCTCATGCCTGCAGACGTTCCCCGGGTGCCACCGCGAAACATCGCCGATAGACCCGAAAAGCCCAGTCCGGCCAGTTGTCCACAGGCTCGGAACGCGGTTTTCCACAGGCTCCGAAGCGGGTTGCCGAAAAGTGGCACGCTTGATCCATGAGCGATTCCACGACTCAGCACCCGGCACCCCGCCGTGTCCGCGTCCGCGCCCCCGAACTGATCGGGAAGGGCGGCTGGCTGAACACGGGCGGGAAGCAGTACACCCTTGCCGACCTGCGGGGAAAGATAGTGGTGCTGGATTTCTGGACGTTCTGCTGCATCAACTGCCTGCATGTCCTGGACGAGCTGCGGGAGCTGGAGGAGAAGCACCGGGACACGGTGGTGGTCATCGGGGTGCACTCGCCGAAGTTCGCGCACGAGGCGGAGCACGAGGCGGTGGTCGACGCCGTCGAGCGGTACGGGGTGGAGCATCCGGTGCTCGACGACCCGGAGCTCGCCACCTGGCAGCAGTACGCGGTACGGGCCTGGCCGACACTCGTGGTGGTCGATCCGGAGGGATACGTGGTCGCCCAGCACGCGGGCGAGGGGCATGCGCACGCCATCGAGCGGCTGGTCGCCGAGCTGGAGACCGAACACGAGGCGAAGGGCACGCTGCGGCGCGGCGACGGGCCGTACGTGGCGCCGGCGCCCGAGCCGACGGTGCTGCGTTTCCCCGGCAAGGCCCTGCTCCTGCCGGACGGCGACTTCCTCGTCAGCGACACCACACGGCACCGACTGGTCCGGCTGGCGGCCGACGGTGAGACCGTCGTACGGCTCTACGGCTCCGGCGAGCGCGGGTTCGTGGACGGCGGCGCGGAGCACGCCCGCTTCAGCGAACCGCAGGGGCTGGCCCTGCTGGACGGCGGTGCGGTGGTCGTCGCCGACACGGTGAACCACGCGCTGCGCCGGCTCGATCCCGCCACCGGGGAGGTCACGACGCTCGCGGGCACCGGCCGCCAATGGTGGCAGGGCTCGCCGACCTCAGGGCCGGCGCGGGACATCGACCTCTCCTCCCCGTGGGACGTGGCCGTGTTCGGCGACAGGGTGTGGATCGCGATGGCGGGTGTCCACCAGCTGTGGACGTACGACCCCGCCGACGGCACCGTAGCGGTGGCGGCCGGCACGACCAACGAGGGGCTGGTGGACGGGCCGGGCGGCGAGGCCTGGTTCGCACAGCCCTCAGGGCTCGCGGCCACCGCCGACCGGCTGTGGCTCGCCGACTCCGAGACGTCCGCGCTGCGCTGGGTGGACCTCGACGGGGCGGTCCACACGGCGGTCGGCACGGGGCTCTTCGACTTCGGGCACCGGGACGGACCGGCCGAACAGGCGCTGCTGCAGCATCCGTTGGGCGTCACGGCCCTGCCCGACGGGTCGGTGGCGGTCAGCGACACCTACAACCACGCGCTGCGCCGCTACGACCCGGCGACGGGTGAGGTCACGACCCTGGCCACGGACCTGAGAGAGCCGAGCGACGCGGTGCTCGTCGGGGACGACATCGTGGTCGTCGAGTCCGCCCGGCACCGGCTGACCAGGCTGCGGTTGCCGGAGGAGACGGTGAAGGTGGAGGCCGTCGCCCACCGCACCCGGCGCGCGGCCACCGAAGTCGCCCCCGGCAGACTGCGGTTGGACATCGTCTTCCAGGCCCCGCCGGGGCAGAAGCTCGACGAGCGGTACGGGCCCTCGACCCGGTTGCTGGTCTCCGCCACCCCGCCCGAGCTGCTGCTTCGGGGCGAGGGCGCGGACACGGCCCTGTTCCGCGAACTCGAACTCGACCCGTCCATACCCGACGGCGTGCTCCACGTCTCGGCGATGGCCGCCTCCTGCGACGACGACTCCTCCCACGCGTACCCGGCCTGCCACGTCCACCAGCAGGACTGGGGTGTGCCGGTCCGGCTCACGGAGGGCGGGACGGACCGGCTGCCGCTGGTGCTGGCGGGGATGGACGAGGGCGACAGGGCGTAGGCCTGGCCCAGGGGCGGTGTGTCCGGCCTAGTAGCCCTGGTAGCCGCCCCGCTGGTGGTGGTCCTCGTCGATGACCGGGGCCGTGGGGGGCACCACGACCCGCTTCCGCTTGGCGATGCTGCTGAACGTCGCGACCCCGATGAGCCCGACGATCATGAAGATGACGCCGACCAGGTCGAGGTTGACCCCTTGCATGTCCCAGTCGGTGGCGAACGTGAGGATGGCCCCCACCGCGATCAGAATGATGCACCCGCCCAGGCCCATGAGTGTTCCTCCCTGTGTCCGGTTGGGTCGGCCGGTCGTTCCGGTCGTTCGGTCCTACCGGTTGACATCGGGTACCCGGACAGGCCGGTCAGTAACAGCCGTTGGGGGCGGGACGGGGTGCCCGGCCGCGGGTCAGTCCTCCAGGAAGGCCGCCAGGGCGTTCGCCAGGAGGTAGGGGTCCTTCGCTCCGCACAGCTCGCGGACGCTGTGCATCGAGAGGATGGCCACACCGATGTCGACGGTGCGGATGCCGTGCCGGGCGGCGGTGATGGGGCCGATGGTGGTGCCGCAGGGCATGGAGTTGTTGGAGACGAACGTCTGGAACGGCACACCGGCCTTCTCGCAGGCGGCGGCGAAGACGGCCCGGCCCGAACCGTCCGTGGCGTAGCGGTTGTTGACGTTGACCTTCAGGATCGGGCCGGCGTCCGCGCGGGGGTGGTGCGTCGGGTCGTGGCGCTCCGCGTAGTTGGGGTGGACGGCGTGACCGGTGTCGGAGGACAGACAGACCGTGCCGGCGAAGGCCCGGGCCCGGTCCTCGTAGGAGCCGCCGCGCGAGAACACCGAGCGCTCCAGGACACCGCCGAGCAGCGGGCCGTCCGCGCCGGTGTCGGACTGGGAGCCGTTCTCCTCGTGGTCGAAGGCGGCGAGGACGGGGATGTGGGGGAGGTCGTCACCCGTGGTGGCGACGGAGGCGAGTGCGGCCGTACCGGCGTGCACGGAGAGGAGGTTGTCCATGCGGGGACCGGCGAGCAGTTCGTTGTCGCGGCCCAGGTACGCGGGCGGTTCGACGGAGTGGGTCATCAGGTCCCAGCCGGTGACCTCGCCCGCGGGCAGACCCGCCTCCTCCTCCAGGAAGGCGATCAGATCCCCGTCGCGGACGTCGTCGCCGAGGCCCCAGACGGGCTGGAGGTGGCGCTGCTTGTCGAGCTTGAGGCCCTCGGAGGAGACCGTCCGGTCGAGGTGGATGGCGAGTTGGGGGACGCGCAGGAGGGGTCTGTCGACATTGACGAGGCGGCTGGTGCCGTCGCGCAGGGAGAGCCGGCCGGCGATGCCGAGGTCGCGGTCGAGCCAGGAGTTCATCAGCGGGCCGCCGTAGATCTCGACGGCGACCTGGCGCCAGCCGTGGGCGCCGCTGTCGGGGCGGGGTTTGACCCGCAGATTGGGGGAGTCGGTGTGAGCACCGATGATGCGGAAGGGGGTGTGGGGGTGGGCGCCCTTCGGGACGTACCAGGCGATGATCGCGCCCCCGCGCAGCACGTACCGGCCGCCCAGCGAGCCGTCCCACGCGTCGGTCTCCGAGACCTGCCGGAAGCCTGCCTTCTCCAGCCGTTGCGCGGCGCTCGCCACCGCGTGGTACGGGGTCGGGCTGCTCGCCAGGAAGGTCATGAGGTCGTCGGTGTGGCCGCGATCGAAGCGTGGGGGTGTGCGCATGGGGTTCACCTTAACGACGTACGAGGGCCCGCTCCCTGGGGACGGGAGCGGGCCCTCGTGGTGAGCGTGCGGAAGGGGAGGCGCCGGACGGACGGGCAGGGCCCGTCCGGCGCCACGACCGGGGTGAGGCCGGGGCGGGGCTGCCTAGAACGCGGCCTCGTCCAGCTCCATCAGGTCCAGGTCGACGCCCTCGGAGATCTTGCGGGCGAGGGTGACGCCCGGGAGGACGTTGGCAGCGAAGAACTTCGCCGCCGCGATCTTGCCCGTGTAGAAGGGCTTGTCCTTGGCGGAGGCGGTCTCCAGCTTTTCGGCGGCGACGGCGGCGCCCTTGAGGAGCAGGTAGCCGACGACGACGTCACCGGAGGCCATGAGCAGGCGGGTGGTGTTCAGGCCCACCTTGTAGATGTTCTTGACGTCCTGCTCGGTGGCGGCGAGGTCGGTGAGGAGGAGGCCGACGATGGCCTCCAGCTCGACGGCGGCCTTGGCGAGGTGTGCGCGGGCGCCGTCCAACTGCTCGCCGCCCTCCCCGAGCGCCAGGAACTTCTTGATCTCCTCGGCGAGGGAGTTCAGCGCGGCGCCCTGGTTGCGGACGATCTTCCGGAAGAAGAAGTCCTGGCCCTGGATCGCGGTGGTGCCCTCGTAGAGGGTGTCGATCTTGGCGTCGCGGATGTACTGCTCGATCGGGTACTCCTGGAGGAACCCGGAGCCGCCGAAGGTCTGCAGGGACTGGGCGAGCTGCTCGTAGCCCTTCTCGGAGCCGTAGCCCTTGACGATGGGCAGGAGCAGGTCGTTCAGGGCCTCCAGGGCGGAGATGTCCTCGCCCGCCGCCTCCTTGACCTGGATCTCGTCCTGGATGGAGGCCGTGTAGAGGACGAGGGCGCGCATGCCCTCCGCGTACGCCTTCTGCGTCATCAGCGAGCGGCGGACGTCGGGGTGGTGGGTGATGGTGACCTTGGGCGCCGTCTTGTCCATGAAGTTCGCCAGGTCGGGACCCTGGACTCGCTCCTTGGCGTACTCCAGCGCGTTCAGGTAGCCCGTGGAGAGCGTGGAGATCGCCTTCGTGCCGACCATCATGCGCGCGAACTCGATGATGCGGAACATCTGGCGGATGCCGTCGTGCTTGTCGCCGATCAGCCAGCCCTTGGCCGGGTGGCGGTCGCCGAAGGTCATCTCGCAGGTGTTGGAGGCCTTGAGGCCCATCTTGTGCTCGACGTTGGTGGCGTAGACGCCGTTGCGCTCGCCCAGCTCGCCGGTCTCGAAGTCGAAGAGGTACTTCGGGACGAGGAAGAGGGACAGGCCCTTGGTGCCGGGGCCGTGGCCCTCGGGGCGGGCGAGGACGTAGTGGAGGATGTTCTCCTCCATGTCGTGCTCACCGGAGGTGATGAAGCGCTTGACGCCCTCGATGTGCCAGGAGCCGTCCTCCTGCTGGACCGCCTTGGTGCGGCCGGCGCCGACGTCCGAGCCCGCGTCCGGCTCGGTGAGGACCATGGTGGAGCCCCAGGTCCGGTCGACCGCGATCTGGGCGATCTTCTTCTGGACGTCGTTGCCCTCGTCGTAGAGGATGCCGGCGAACGCCGGGCCGGAGGCGTACATCCACACGGCCGGGTTCGCGCCGAGCAGCAGCTCCGCGTAGGACCAGATCAGGGAGCGCGGAGCGGTGGTGCCGCCGATCTCCTCGGGGAGGCCGAGCCGCCAGTACTCGGAGTTTATGAAGGCCTTGTAGCTCTTCTTGAAGGACGCCGGTACCGGGGCGGTGTTGGTCTCCGGGTCGAAGACCGGGGGGTTGCGGTCGGCATCAACGAAGGACTCCGCCAGCTCGTTCTCCGCGAGACGGGCCAGCTCCTCCAGGATGCTCTTGGCGGTGTCCGTGTCCATCTCCGCGAACGGGCCGGTGCCGTACAGCTTGTCGCGCCCGAGGACCTCGAAGAGGTTGAACTCGATGTCGCGGAGATTCGACTTGTAGTGCCCCATGGCGACGGCTCCGTTAGAGAGATCGGCGAGGCACTGGATCCTCGCACCGTTTCACGTACCAACTAGTAGCTTGTATGTCGATGATGCTACCCATCAGTAATAAGAAGCAACCCCGATCGGGTCATCTGTGACTCGTTACGCTTTGCCGCATGTACGGCTACGACCAGAGCGCCGGCCCCCAGCAGCAGTACGCCCCGCCGCCGCAGCAGCAGATGCCCGGGCAGATGCCCGGCGGCCAGATGGGGGGCGGCTACGGGCAGCAGCCACCCCTGTACCCGGAGCCGTCCCCGCCCTCCCTCGCGGACGCGGTGCGGGCCTTCACCACCGGGCAGATGGCGGCGGAGGACTTCCAGCAGGTCTTCGCGTCGTCGAAGGTGTACTGCCCGCGTGGCGACAACCCCGGGTTCCTGGCGCTGCACAACACCCAGCAGCCGGTGATCCCGATGTTCACCTCGCTGAAGGAGCTGCGCCGGTACGCCGGCAAGGAGTCCAAGTACTTCGTGATCACCGGTGCGGAGGTGATCGATCTGCTGCCGACCGGGTACGGCTTCGTCCTCGACATGGAGGGGGAGCACCGGATGGTGTTCGACGCGAAGGCCGTGGAGCAGATGGTGGAGTTCGCGATGCGGCGGATGTACGGCTAGACGCCATTGCTTCGCAGACGGGTAGCTCCGCCGGTTGGGCCGGGTTCCGGGGTCGGGGTGGTGGGTGCGGTTCGTTGCGGGGCGCGGGCTGTGGGGGTTGATCGCGCAGTTCCCCGCGCCTCTTGGGTGGGCTGGGGCTTGGGCGCAGTGGTTTGCTGAATCGTTTCTTCCGGTCCTCTGGCTCCTCTACTGTTCGCCGGTGACCCGGATCGTCATCTCGCCGTTGGTCCTCTGGGGCCAGCGGCGTTCTGCTGCCCGGGGCCGCGCGGGAATGCGACGGGGTCCGTGTGCTGTTGGGCCTGGCAGGAAGTTCAACAATCAACTAAACTGAGCGCACAAGGAGGTACCGACATGCCCGCAGTGACCGTCGAGAACCCGCTGATCCTGCCCCGTGTCGCCGCACCGACCGACGCGGTGGCCCGCCCGGTGCTCGCCGTGACGACCGCGCCCAGTGGCTTCGAGGGCGAGGGCTTCCCGGTCCGCCGGGCGTTCGCCGGGATCAACTACCAGCACCTCGACCCGTTCATCATGATGGACCAGATGGGCGAGGTGGACTACGCACCCGGAG
Source organism: Streptomyces sp. MB09-02B (assembly GCF_033794485.1). NCBI lineage: Bacteria > Bacillati > Actinomycetota > Actinomycetes > Kitasatosporales > Streptomycetaceae > Streptomyces > Streptomyces sp. MB09-02B. The sequence continues at coordinate 11,443 of NZ_JARGEE010000019.1, read as the reverse complement.
AGCCGAAGGGCACCCCCTGGCACCCCCACCGGGGCTTCGAGACCGTCACGTACATCATCGACGGGATCTTCGACCACCAGGACTCGAACGGTGGTGGCGGCACCATCACCAACGGCGACACGCAGTGGATGACGGCGGGCGCGGGCCTGCTGCACATCGAGGCGCCGCCGGAGCACCTGGTCATGTCCGGCGGTCTCTTCCACGGGCTCCAGCTGTGGGTGAACCTGCCTGCCAAGGACAAGATGATGCCTCCGCGCTACCAGGACATCCGCGGCGGCAACGTCCAGCTGCTGACCACGCCCGACGGCGGCGCGCTGCTGCGCGTGATCGCCGGTGAGCTGGACGGGCACGCTGGTCCCGGCATCACGCACACGCCGATCACGATGATCCACGCGACGGTGGCGTCGGGTGCGGAGGTGACCCTGCCGTGGCGGGAGGACTTCAACGGGCTGGCGTACGTGCTGGCGGGCAAGGGCTCGGTTGGTGCCGAGCGTCGTCCGATCCAGCTGGGCCAGACTGCGGTCTTCGGCGCCGGCGGTTCGTTGACCGTCCGTGCGGACGAGAAGCAGGACTCCCATACGCCGGACCTGGAGGTCGTCCTCCTCGGCGGGCAGCCGATCCGTGAGCCGATGGCCCACTACGGCCCGTTCGTGATGAACACCCGCGAGGAACTGCAGCAGGCGTTCGAGGACTTCCAGAAGGGGCGGCTGGGGACGATCCCGGCGGTTCACGGGATGACTCCCGAGGGGCCGTAGCAAGGGCTCATGGCGGGGCAAAAGCGGCTCGCCCTCGCCAATCGGGCCACCAGCGTCGTCCGGGTTCACTCTGCGTCGGGTGATCATGCACACCCGGTCGACGCCTGGATAAGCACTCTCCCCGCCGCGTAGGTTCTGGCGTGTCCACCTCTTCGGCTGACCTCCGGAGCGGGTGGTTCTCACGGGGGAGAGCGCACCACTCGGATCCCGCCCCGGCCGTCGGCCGGGGCGGGCTCAGTCCTGCCCGCTCCCCGCCGCACACGCAGGGAAACGGGGAGAGACACCATGCGCAGGCCGTTCCACGACGATGGAGCCCGACGTCCGGCCCACCATTCTCCGGCCACTTGAGCGCGCCCGCGCTGTCGTTCCTGAGAGGGTGCGCGACCGTCACGGCGGTCCGTTCGAAGACCGTGGCGGCCGTGCGGCGGCTGCCGGTCTGGTCGGCTCCGGTGCTGTGGACGATCGCGCTCGGTCTGTGGGGGCTGTCCCGGCAGCACAGCGTGTGGCGGGACGAGGCCGCGACCTGGCAGGTGGCGCGGCGGTCGACCGCCGACATCCTCCACATGCTGGGGCACGTCGACGTCGTGCACGGGGCCTACTACCTGCTGATGCACGGTCTCTTCACCTGTTTCGGCCCCGGTACGACGACCCTGCGGCTGCCTTCGGTGCTGGCGGTGGCGGTGGCGGCGGCCTGTGTCACGGTCATCGGCCGCCGACTGGCCGGGCTCTGGGCCGGGCTCGGCGGCGGGCTCGTGTTCGGGCTGCTGCCGGCCGTGCAGTTCCATCTCCAGGAGGGCCGCCCGTACGCGCTGACAGCGGCCGGCGCGGGACTCTCGACGCTGCTGCTGGTGACCGTGCTGCAGCGGGGGCGGGTCGGCTCGGGTGCGCTCTGGGTGGCGTACGGGGGCGTGATCCTGGTGTGCGGGCTGCTGAACTGGCTGTCCCTGCTGATCGTGCCCGCGCATGCGGCGACCCTGGTGTGGGCACGGGTGCCGCGCGCGACCTGGACGCGCTGGGCGGCGGCCTCGGCGGTCGCCGTGGCGGGGGTCCTGCCGCTGATCCTGTTCAGTCGGCGGCAGTCCGACCAGGTGTCCTGGATACCGCCGCTGACCTGGCACATGCTGATCGGCCCGGCGGTCCTGCTGACGATCGGCGGTCTGGGGGCGCTGCTGGACCGGCCGCGGGCGGGGCGGCTGTCGGTGGCGGCCGTCGCGCTGCCGCTGCTGGCGGTGCCGCACCTCGGGCTGCTCGGCCTGTGTCTGATCCGCCCCCTGTTCCTGGACCGCTACATCCTGTTCAGCATGCTGGGCCTGGCGCTGCTGATCGGGGTGGCCCTGAGCGCGGCGGTACGGGCCGTCCGGCCGGGGTTCCCCAGAACGGCGTCGTGGCTCGTACCGGTGCTGGTAGCCGTCGCGACGGTGGCGCTGTTGCCGCATGCGCTGGCCAAACGGTCCCCCGCGAGCCGGGTCGACGACGTCCTGGCCGCGGCCGTGCACGTACGGCAGCTGAAGCAGCCCGGCGACGCGGTCCTCTTCGCCCCGTCGGCCCGGCGCGACACCGCGCTCGTCTCCCCCGACGAGTTCGCGGGCCTGCGGGACATCGCTTTGGCCCGGAGCCCCGTGGCGTCCGGGACGCTCAAGGGCGTGGAGGCCGACCCGGCCCGGATACGGGACGCGATGCTGGCGCAGCGACGGATCCTGCTGGTCACCGACGCGCCCGGGGTGGCCCGGCCGCCGTCGGGGGGACGGGACCGGATGAAGGACGCGGTGCTGGAGGAGTACTTCACCGTGGTGGCGGACGAGTCGGTGCGGGGGCGACGGGTGATCGTGTACGAGCGGGTGTGATCGGGTGCCGGCTCCGAGCGGGTGCCGGCTCCGAGCGGGTCGGCGGCTCGGGGGGTCGGAGCTTCGGGGTGGCTCGGTGGTGCGGCGTGTGTGGCGGCGGGGGGCTCACCTGCGTGGCCGTGGTCGGGGTCGGGTACATGGGCGTGCGGCGGCGGGTGCACCGGTCGGTGGCGGCGGGGCTCACCTACGTGGCCGTGAGCGGGTTCGTCGGTTCCAGGGCTGCACCGTCCGTTCCGGTGCTGTGCTGTGCTGTCAGCCGGGGACGCACAGCCAGTTGTTGAGGGATGCAGAGTCAGTTCAGGGACGGTCCCTGCGAGGCGTCCGGCGGGAGTGTCTCGTACAGCTCGAACCAGATGCTCTTGCCGTCGCCGCGGGGGTCCACGCCCCAGGCGTCGGCGAGCATGTCCATGAGGACGAGGCCGCGGCCGGAAGAGGCGAGTTCGCCGGGGTGGCGCTTGTGGGGGAGGTCGTCGCTGGCGTCGGTGACCTCGACGCGCATCCTGCGCCTGCCGCCGTCGCCGGTCATCTCGGCGACGAGGAGGGCGTCGGCGTCGGTGTGGACAAGGACGTTGGTGAGCATCTCGGAGACGAGGAGGACGGCGGAGTCGACCTGGTCGCCGCAGGTCCAGTCGTGGAGGAGTTCGCGTACCTGCTGGCGGGCACCGGCGATGCGCTCTGGCTCCGCCTGGGCGATGGTCAGGGCGGTGCGGCGGGTGGGCGCCGGTACGGCGGTGGTGCCGCCGCGTCCCTCGCTCTCCCGGCACAGCAGCAGCATCGCTATGTCGTCCTCGCGCCGGTCGGCGAGCGGGCCGGGCGTGTGGTGCGAGGAGGGACCGTGCACCCCTTGCACGAGCGCGTCGGCCAACGCCTCCAGCCGCCCAGGCCCGAGCCCCACCGACTCCGGCCGGACGGCCACGAGCGCGGCGGTCGGGGCGAGGGCGCCGGGCTCCTCCGCCGCCGCCCCTCCGCGTCCCCCGGCTTCCAGGGCGCCTTCGGCTTGCAGCGCACCCCTGACCTCCAGGGCACCCCCGACCCCAGGGACACCTCCGGCTTCCAGGGCACCCCCGGGGTCCAAGGCCCCCTCGGCCTCGGCCGGGCCCGCGTCGAAGGACTCCAGGATCGTGCGGATGCGGCGCCAGCCCGTGTCGAGGTCGTGGCCGCCGGTTTCGATGAGGCCGTCGGTGCACAGGAGCATGGTCTCGCCCGGCTCCAGCACCAGCCGAGTGGTGGGGTAGTCGGCGTCGGGGTCGATGCCGAGGGGGAGGCCGCCCGGGGTGGGCCGGACGAGGACCGTTCCGTCGGCCATGCGGACGACCGGGTCGGGGTGCCCGGCACGGGCGATGTCGAGGACGCCGGACGCCGGGTCGACCTCGACGTAGAGGCAGGTCGCGAAGCGCAGGTCGGGGTACGCGTCGGCGGCGGAGTCGGTGATGCCGTGCAGGAAGCGCGAGGCGCGGGAGAGGACGGCGTCGGGGCGGTGGCCCTCGGAGGCGTAGGCGCGCAGGGCTATGCGGAGCTGGCCCATGAGACCGGCGGCGCGTACGTCATGGCCCTGGACATCGCCGATGACCAGGGCGAACCGGCCGCTCGGCAGGGCGATCATGTCGTACCAGTCGCCGCCGACCTGGAGTCCGCCGCCGGTGGGGACGTACCGCGCGGCGACGCTCATGCCCGGTATCTCGGGGCCCAGTGTGGGCAGCATCGTGCGCTGCAGGCCGTCGGTCAGCTCGCGCTCGGTCTCGGCCGCGCCGGCCCGGGAGAGGGCCTGGGCGAGCATGCGCGCGACGGTGGTCAGGACCGAGCGCTCGTCGGGGGTGAAGGTGACGGGGTGCGTGAAGCCCGCCATCCACGCGCCCATCGTGCGGCCGGCGACGGTCAGCGGCAGGAACGCCCAGGACTGGCGGCCGAACTGCTCGGCGAGCGGCCAGGCCGTGGGGTAGCGCGCCTTGTAGTCCTCGGGGGAGGAGAGATAGACGGCGCGGCCGGTGCGGACCACCTCGGCGGCCGGGTAGTCCGTCTCCAGCGGCATGTGGGTGAAGGGGCCCTCGTCGCCCTGGTTGTGCCCGTGGTGGCCGATGACGGTGAGGCGGTCGGCCTCGACGCCGAAGACCGCGAGTCCGTCCGGGGAGAAGCCGGGCATCGCGAGGCCCGCCGCGACCCGCAGCACCTCGGCCGTGGACCGCGCCTCGGCCAGCGCCCGGCCCGCGTCCAGCAGGAACGCCTCGCGCGAACGCCGCCAGTCGCCGGTGACGGACGGAGCCCGCACGGCGGTCGCCGGGGAGGGTTCGGTGACCTCCTGGATGGTGCCGATCAGCTCGAAGGACTTGCGCACCGAATCGAAGGTCGGCTTGGAACGGCTGCGGATCGTACGGACCACCTGGCCCCGTTCGTCCATGACCCGGATCCGCACCTCGGCGAGGGTGTCCTCGGCGACGGCGAGCTGCACGACGGAGACGATCTCGTTCCAGTCGACGGGGTGCAGCCGCGAGCGCGCCCCGGCCTGGGTGAGGGTCGTCGGCTCTGCGGGCAGACCCATGAGCCGGGCGGCCTCGGCGTCCAGCGTGACGGTTCCGGCGGCGCTGTCCCAGGTCCACAGTCCCGTCGCGAGGGCGGACAGGACGTCCCCCACGGTGGGCGGGGGCTCACCAGTGCGCATTGACCCACTCTAAGAACAGCTGATCGGACCGTGCCACCGAAGCTGTCCCGGGCACCGAGGGGCCCGGGAGCCATGACGGAACCATGAGCCGATGAGGACCATGACGGAGGCCATGACGAGAAACCACGACCGGCGGCGACGGAGGTGACGGCAATCGACGCTAGCGACAGTAACCGCTTGCGGTCCTGCCCATGGCTATGACGGTGCGTATCCGGTCAGGGGAATGGCTGTCGCGTCGTCGTGGCGCCCTCCCCTACGGCCCTGCCCGACGGTAAGCGCTGGAGGTCCTTGGCCCCCTGGGGAGCGGGAGGTCCTGGCCCTCGGTGGAAATGGTGGGGAGGCGATCTCGGGGTGGCCGGTACCCTTGGCGTTGTTTCACGTGAAACAGCGGCCCTAGGAAACACCGGCCGTGAGACACCCGCCAGATCCCCGATCAGCGAAGGCTGGATGAACGACGATGCATCGGTACAGGTCCCACACCTGCGGCGAGCTCCGCGCCTCTGACGTCGGCACCGACGTCCGGCTGAGCGGCTGGCTGCACAATCGGCGCGACCTGGGCGGCATCCTCTTCATCGATCTCCGCGATCACTACGGCATCACGCAGCTGGTGGCCCGTCCGGGCACCCCGGCCTACGAGGCGCTGGACAAGATCTCCAAGGAGTCGACCGTCCGCGTCGACGGCAAGGTCGTCTCGCGCGGCGCCGAGAACATCAACCCGGACCTGCCCTCCGGCGAGATCGAGGTCGAGGTCGGCGAGGTCGAGCTGCTCGGTGCGGCCGCCCCGCTCCCCTTCACCATCAACACCGAGGACGGGGTCAACGAGGAGCGGCGCCTGGAGTACCGCTTCCTCGACCTGCGCCGCGAGCGCATGCACCGCAACATCATGCTGCGTACGGCCGTGATCAGCGCCATCCGTCACAAGATGACGGCCCTCGGCTTCAACGAGATGGCGACGCCGATCCTGTCCGCCACCTCCCCCGAGGGCGCCCGCGACTTCGTCGTGCCGTCGCGCCTGAACCCGGGCAAGTTCTACGCGCTCCCCCAGGCCCCGCAGCAGTTCAAGCAGCTGCTGATGATCTCGGGCTTCGACCGCTACTTCCAGATCGCGCCCTGCTTCCGTGACGAGGACGCGCGCGCGGACCGTTCGCCGGGCGAGTTCTACCAGCTCGACGTGGAGATGAGCTTCGTCGAGCAGGAGGACGTCTTCCAGCCCATCGAGAAGCTCATGACCGAGCTCTTCGAGGAGTTCGGCGGCGGTCGGCACGTCACCTCGCCCTTCCCGCGCATCCCGTTCCGCGAGTCGATGCTCAAGTACGGCTCCGACAAGCCGGACCTGCGGGCCCAGCTGGAGCTGGTCGACATCACCGATGTCTTCGAGGGCTCGGAGTTCAAGGCGTTCGCCGGCAAGCACGTGCGCGCGCTCGCCGTGCCGGACGTCGCGGCCCAGCCGCGCAAGTTCTTCGACCAGCTCGGCGAGTACGCGATCGAGCAGGGCGCCAAGGGTCTGGCCTGGGTGCGGGTCGCCGAGGACGGTTCGCTTTCCGGCCCGATCGCCAAGTTCCTCACCGAGGAGAACGTCGCCGAGCTGACCAAGCGGCTGTCGCTGGCCGCCGGCCACGCGGTCTTCTTCGGCGCGGGCGAGTTCGAGGAAGTCTCGAAGATCATGGGCGCGGTGCGGGTCGAGGCCGCCAAGCGTGCCGGGCACTTCGAGGAGGGCGTCTTCCGGTTCTGCTGGATCGTCGACTTCCCGATGTACGAGAAGGACGAGGAGACCGGAAAGATCGACTTCTCGCACAACCCGTTCTCCATGCCGCAGGGCGGTCTGGAGGCCCTGGAGACCCAGGACCCGCTGGACATCCTCGGCTGGCAGTACGACATCGTCTGCAACGGCGTCGAGCTGTCCTCCGGCGCCATCCGGAACCACGAGCCCGACATCATGCTCAAGGCCTTCGAGATCGCGGGCTACGACCGTGACACCGTCGAGGAGCAGTTCGCCGGCATGCTGCGCGCGTTCCGCTTCGGCGCACCGCCGCACGGCGGTATCGCGCCGGGTGTCGACCGCATCGTCATGCTGCTCGCGGACGAGCCCAACATCCGCGAGACCATCGCCTTCCCGCTCAACGGCAACGCCCAGGACCTGATGATGGGCGCGCCGACGGAGCTGGAGGAGGCGCGGCTGCGCGAGCTGCACCTGTCGGTGCGGAAGCCGCAGCCGAAGTAAGGCAAGCCTTTATCGGTGCTTTCCCGGAGAGGGGCCTGAAGTCGTTCGTCGATTTCAGGCCCCTTTCGCGTGGGGGAGGGGGGCCTTTTCTCAGGTCTCTGAGAGACAGGATCAGCGATCGCGGGATGTGATGCGGCGCGAGGTGTTGTTGTGGCGGGTGTGGGTGTGGGTGTGGGTGCGGGTGTGCGGGTGTGCGGGTGCTGCGGTGGGCCTCGGCGGCGCTATGGCGGATTCTCCGCCGTGAAGGGGCCTGAAAGGGACGGATATTTCGAGACCCTTCTCTCTTCGCTCGGAAATGCGGGGCAAACCACAGCCCCTTCCTATCTCTCTGACAGACCGGCTCCCTAATTTCCTGGCCATGACGGGAAACCAGACCGGAAACGAGAAGGCCCAGGGGCCGAGGCACAAGCGAGATCTGACGCGCCGCAAGGTCGTCGTGGCGGGTGCGGGCGCCGTGGCCGCCGTGGGCGTGGGCGGAGTGCTCGTCGCGACCGCGAGCGCCGGCACGACCGAGGGCACCACCGCGAGCACGAGCAAGGGAAGCGGGAAGCCCCTCGCTTCCGCCGGCGCGAGCGCCGGGGAGGAGTGCTACAGGCTCACCTCGGAGACCACCGAGGGCCCGTACTACATCGACGCGGACAAGCTCCGCCGGGACATCACCGAGGACAAGGAGGGCATCCCCCTCACCCTGCGCCTCAAGGTGATCGACTCCGAGACCTGCGAGCCGATCCGCGATGCCGCCGTCGACATCTGGCACTGCGACGCGCTGGGGCTCTACTCGGGCTACGAGAGCTTCTCCGAGGGCGGCGGCACCGCCCCCACGGACGCGCCCTCGGGAACCCCGACGGACGTACCGTCCGGCGCCCCGACCGGTGAGCCCCCGGCCGGTGGTGGCGGCGGGGGAGGTGGGCACGAGGAGCCGACCAGTGACACCCGCTATCTGCGCGGCACCTGGAAGACCGACAAGCAGGGCCGTGTCACCTTCATGACGATCTTCCCGGGCTGGTACCGGGGCCGGTGCGTGCACATCCACACCAAGGTGCACGTCAACGGCGAGTGGACGGACGCCGGTTACGAGGGCGGCACCACCTGTCACACCGGCCAGTTCTTCTTCGACGAGGAGTCCGTCCTCGCGTCCGCCGAGGTCGAGCCGTATTCGACCTCCACGACCGAGCGCACCACCCTCGACGACGACACGATCTACGACGGCAGCGGCACCCAGGGCGGGCTGCTCAAGCTGACGTACAGGAAGAACGACATCGCCAAGGGTGTCGTCGGAACCCTCACGGTCGGCGTCGACCCGGAGGCCACGAACACCGGCACGGACGACTCCGTCCAGCCGGGCGTGTCGGCGGCCGCATCGGAGTTCGTCTCGGGGTCCGCCTCGGAGTCCGTCTCGGCGAGCTGACCCCGTTCCGCGTACGCCGTCGCCGAGCGGCCGACGGGGGTACGGCCGGCGCGCGGTGCAGGCCCGGAACCCCCTCCACCTGGGTTTCGGGTCTTCGCCGTGCCCGCGTCCGCGCGACGGGGTTCCGTTGGGGAAGTCATCAGGGGACGCACAGGTTTCTCGACGGACGATCACAGCGGGAGGGGGTGTGATGGACGTACAGGGTGAGGAACCCGTACGGGACGTAGGCCCTGTACGGGACGGAACGTCGGATTGCTGGAGGAGGCCATGAAGCTGGCCGTGCTGGTGGCAGTGTTGCTGATCGTCGGGGCGGTGGTCGCGACCGTCGCGCGGCGGCGGTCCGTGGACGATCCGAGTCGGGCCTCCGACCTGGACGCGGAGGCCGAGGCCAACCGCTGGGTCGTACGGCTGGGCGGCAGCCTGGCCGGTATCGACGTACGCGCCCAGGCCCGGGCGGGTGGCGGCGCGGCCGAGTCCCTGACCGACGCCACCGAACGCCTCCGCACCGCCCGCGCCCAGCTGACCACCGCCCGCACGCCCGACGAGTACGCGCGGGTCACGCGGACGGCGGTCGAGGGGCTGCGCCATGTGCGCGAGGCCCGTGCCGCGCTGGGGATGGACGCGGGTTCGATCGCGGGGTCGGCGTCAGGGTCGGGGTCGGAGCCGGGCGGGGGGTCGGGTGGCGGTGGTCAGGGGTCGGCCAACCGGGCTCCGGTAACTGCTCACGGGCGACGGGGCGGACCTCGACTCGATTGTTCGGAACTTCCGGTCGCCCGTCCGCGTCGTACCGATCATGACCATGTCGATCGACTCCACTCCCGCACCGGCGCCGGCCCCCACGACCCTCGGGGAGGAGATTCTCCTCCTCTCGCTCGACGACACCACGGGTGAGGCCAGGCTTCCCCTGCGGACGCCCTACGCGATCGCAGCGGCGGCCCTGCTGGAACGGGTGCTGTCCGGCGCGGCCGAGGGGGCCAACGGGGTCGGCGGGGCCAACGGGGTTGATGGGTCCGACGGGGTCGGTGGTTCGGGCGAGGTGACCGAGCCGGACGACGTCGGGAAGTGGATCCACGAGCACAGCACGGAGGAGTACGAGACCGCTCTGCGGGGTGTCCTCGACAAGGGCCTGATCCGGAAGGAGAAGCGCCGGGTCCTGCTCGTCTTCCGCACCACCCGTTATCCGGAGGCGGACGGCACGGTGGAGTCCGCCCTGCGCGGGCGTCTGGCGGAGGTGGTGCTGAAGGGCGCCGAGCCCGACCCCCGCACCGCCGCCCTGATCAGCCTCCTGCACCACGGCGACCTGCACACCCTCGCCTTCCCGGACGCCGACTCCGACGACTCCCCGGCCCGGCGGCGCATGACCGAGATCGCCGAGCGGCACTGGGCCGACCCCACACTCCGCAGGATGGCCGAGACCGCGGCGGCCACGGCGGCGGCCATCACGGCGGCGGCGATGGTGACGACGGTGGTGGTGATCGCGGCGGTGACCTGACGGCGACGTGCACGCGTGCGACGCGGTCGGCTTCGCCGCGCCCCTTCGCCCCCCCAGCTGGGAGGGGCTGTGCCCCTTGCCCCCCGGGGCGCCTCGTGGCTCGGGGGGTGCTGGTGAGTGGGCGGCCACGCGTCCGTCGTGGCTCTTCGCGCGGTTCCCCGCGCCCCTGGAAGGCCGTCGTGGCTGCTCACGCAGTCCCCGCGCGCCCTGCGCCAGCGCTTCATCTTCGTTGGTGCTTCGCGGTAGCCGCCGGGGACGCCCCCGGCGACGTACCGTCTCCTGCTCACTCGGTTTCCTCCTCCGGTGGGGACGTCAGGGCCTCCTCTTCCAGGAGGCGTTCGGCGATGTCGTCGGCCCAGCTCTGGGCCCAGCGGCGGAGTCCCCGGATGGCGTCCGCGTCGAGGCCGTGGCGAACGAATTCCCGGTCGTCGAGCCACTCGGTGCCCTCCAGTCGGGACTGGAGGTCGGCGAGGTCGAACGCGGTGGATGTGGCGGAGGTGTGGCGGCGGGCCAGTTCCTCCAGCTCGACGACGGTCCAGTGGGCGGTGGCCGCGTGCACGGCGATCAGGTCGCGGGCCGTGCCCCGGTCGGCCACGGCCCGGACCTTCGTGCCGACCACGTCCTCCAGGGAGAGCGTGAGGCCGAGCGGTGTCCGCACCGCCGGGTGCCAGAGGGTCTCCTTCAGGAGGTCCAGGGTGCGTTCCTCGTCCGTGGTGGGGTCGGTGACGAGGAGACGGGCGGAGAGCGGGGCCGTCGCCACCGTGCGCACCAGCCAGCCGCGTTCCGCCAGGCCCCCGTGGACCGTGGCCGCGATCTCCTCCATCGCCGCCGAGTGTTCCGTCGCAGCCTCCAGGTCCCGACCGGGCGGCCGCGGCTCTACCAGACCGTGCGCCTGCGCCGCGTGGTCGCCGGTGAGAGCGAGCCCGTACGGGGCGCCGACGGCCAGCACGTCGTCAAGGAGATGCCGGAGCTGGTCGGGGAGGTCGCCCTCGCCCGGTTCCGAGGGGTCGGTGTCCGGGTGCGGCCCCGGGGAATGGTCGTTCACGCGTGGGCCTCGGGGGCGGCGG
>NZ_JARGEE010000199.1:0-16779 GCF_033794485.1 Streptomyces sp. MB09-02B | reverse complement strand
GTCGTCGGGGCGGGCGGGTGCCGCTGGTGCGGCGGGCGCGGTGGGCACGTCCCGTGCGGCGGGCGGCAGTCGTGCTTTCGCGATCCTGCTGCTGATCACCGGTGCGGCCGGGCTGCTCGCCTCCTGGGTCATCACGCTCGACAAGTTCAAGCTGCTGGAAGACCCCGACTTCACCCCCGGGTGCAGCCTCAACCCGGTCGTCTCCTGCGGCAACATCATGAAGAGCGACCAGGCCTCCGTGTTCGGGTTCCCCAATCCGATGATCGGTCTGGTGGCCTACGGCATCGTCATCTGCGTCGGCACGAGTCTGCTCGCCGGGGCGGCCTTCCCGCGCTGGTACTGGCTGACTTTCGAGGCGGGCGCGCTGTTCGGGGTCGGGTTCGTGACCTGGCTCCAGTTCGAGTCGCTGTACCGGATCAACTCGCTCTGTCTGTGGTGCTGCCTGGCCTGGATCGCCACGATCGTCCTCTTCTGGTACCTGACCTCGTTCGTCGTCCGCGACGGTTTCCTGCCCGCGCCGGCCGGACCGAGGAGCTTCCTGGGCGAATTCACCTGGGTGTTCCCGGTGGTGCACCTCGGAGTGATCGGCATGCTCATCCTGACCCGCTGGTGGGATTTCTGGACCACCTGACCAGCTGGCCACCTGACCACCCGGCAGGCCGACGGGACGATCAGACGATCGTGGGCCGATAGGCCTCTCGGACTATTGCGGCAGTCGGGCGAATCTTCCGCTGAGGGAGATCTCCGGATCGTTCACCGGGTACGGACGCCGAGCCCCGGATCCGCCCATTCCTGAAAGGGACCGTACCGAGATGAAGCCGACCACCCGAGGAACCCTTGCCGCCGTCGTCACCGGTGTGGCGGCCGTGGTGGGCGCCTCCGCAGCGCCCGCCGTCGCGGCCGAGACGGTCCCCGTCCCCGTACCGCTCGAAGGGGTGGAGCACTCCCTCAACGTGAAGATGCCCAGGCTGGGCGGGGAACTGCCGCTGCTGAAGCCGGGCGCCCCCGAGGGACCGACGTACGTCGAGGGCCGGCTGCTGCCCGCCAGTGCACTGCCGCAGGTGCCGCTCGGCGCCGCGCTGCCGGGGCTGCGGGCCGAGACCCCGCTGCCCCGGATCGTCGGCGAGGGCTTCGAGCGCGTCGGCGTCGACGCCCCCGCCGCCGACCTGCGGACCCTCACCCCAGGACTGAACGTGGACACCCCGCTGACCGCGCCCAACCCCGACGCGCTGGGCCTGCCCAGCCTCCAGGACCCCCAGGCGGCCGTCCTCACCCCGGTGCTACGGACGGCGCCGACCGCGAACCTCGGGCTCGTCTGAGCCCCCGGCGACACGGAGGACGAGGCCCGGGCCGCACGCGCCCGGGCCGGCCGCCCAGGGGTCATCGCTACCGAACACGACGAGGAGAGAGTGTTGTTCGTCGGCAGAATGACGGGCAGAACGACGAGCAGAGTGGCGGTGGACCCCGCCGCCGGCCGGAACAGAACGCGCCGCAACGCGCTGCGCGCCCTGGGCGTGTCGGCCCTCGCCCTGGCCGTGGCCCCCGTCGTCGCCGCCGCGTGGCCACGCCGGTCGGCACGCCCCGAGGAGGCCGACTTCGACGAGACGTACCGGGGCCGCCGTATCCGCGGCGCCAAGGCAGACACGGGACAGGCCGCCTATCTGGGCGCCCGGACGCCAGGCGTCGACACCTGGGACGTCACCGTCGACGGACGCCCGCTGCACCTGATGCGGCGCGCCGACGGAACGTACCTGAGCATGATCGACCACTACCGCTCGTACCCGACGGCCCTGGGGGCGACCCGCGCCGCTGTCGACGAGCTCGGCACGGCCCAGAGCCTGCGTGTGTCGGCGACGGCGGAGGGGGCGGTCGGCCATGGCCTACACGCGTAAGGACGTCAGCACCCTCACCCGCAGCGAGCGGCGGCGGTTCGTCGGAGCCCTGCTGCAGCTCAAACAGCGCGGCGAGTACGACGAGTTCGTGCGCATGCACATCGACCACTACGTCTCCGACGGCGACGGCGGTCTGCGGACGGCCCACATGGCGCCCTCCTTCCTGCCCTGGCACCGCCGGTTCGTGCTGGAGCTGGAGAAGGCGTTGCGCCGGATCGACGACGGGGTGACCGTGCCCTACTGGGACTGGACCCGGGACCGGACGACCACGTCGGTGCCCTGGACGGCCGATCTGCTCGGCGGCAACGGCCGACGTTCCGACAAGCGGGTGATGACCGGCCCCTTCGCGTACGGGACGGGCAGGTGGACCATCACGGAGGGGCTCACCGACATCGAGTACCTCACCCGGGACTTCGGGTACCCCCGCAACCCCGTCGGTCTGCCCACCGCCCGTGACCTGGAGGCGGCCCTCGCCGAGCCGGTCTACGACAAGGCCCCCTGGAACTCGGTCACCAGCGAGGGGTTCCGCAACCGGCTCGAAGGGTGGGGGCAGGGGACCGGCAACGGCTCGTGGCTCAACCACAACCGGGTGCACCGGTGGGTCGGCGGGCACATGGTCGGCGGCGCCTCCGTCAACGACCCCGTCTTCTGGTTGCACCACGCCTTCATCGACCTCCAGTGGACGCGCTGGCAGCGGCGGCACAAGGGCGCGCGCTACCTCCCGGCCGAGCCGCCGGCCCGGGGCGACGCCCAGCGGGGGCGGATCCTCGCCCGCGACGAGCGGATGCCGCCGTGGAACGTGACGCCGGGGCAGATGGAGGACATCGGGAGCGTGTACCGGTACGCGTGACCGGTGGGGGCCGCGTGACCGGGCTGCGGGGGCTCGGGACCGGCTGCGGGAAAGGGTTCGGGGAACCGAGAGAAGCCCCCGGCGGTGGGACACCGTCGGGGGCTTCCTGGTACTGCCGTGTCGCTCGGGGTGTCGGCCCCGTCAGTGGCCGTAGCCGGACGGGCCGGGGCTGCCGGGGTTGCCCTTGTGCTTGTCGTCGCTCTTGTTGACGCAGACGTTGCCGAAGGCCGGGTTCAGCAGGCCGATGACGTCGATCGTGTTCCCGCACAGGTTGATCGGCACGTTGACGGGGACCTGGACGACGTTGCCCGACAGGACACCCGGGGAGCCGACGGCCTTGGCCTCGGCGCCCGCGTCCGCCGAGGCCAGGCCGGCGCCGCTGAGCACGACGGCTGACGTGCCGAGCGTGACGACGGCTGCCTTCGCGATGCGAGACATCACGTTCTCCTTCTTGATCGGTGAGCACGACCGCTTCTTCGTGGCCGCACGCCCCTTCAACGCGCCCGCGCACCGAGGGTCACGGCGTTCACCGGGGGATCACCCTTTCCGAACGCGAGTGTGGAAGCGGCCCCTTGGCCTCGATGTTTCATGACGGTCCGCCGACGGAGTCGGTGGACCGTTTTCGCGTGCTGGGCTGAGGGTGGGCAGGGCTGCGGCCCGAGTGTCGCCTCGGGTGGGCGCCGGGTTCCACTGCTCCGGGTCGGGTGGTGCTGTCGACGGGGCCGTGCGCATCCAGGCGAGCAGGTCGAGTGCGACCTGCACGATCTCGAGCCAGACCTTGTTCTGTGCGGTGTGGTGCAGGGGGAGGTTGCGCAGACCGGTGGACCGGGCGGCCCGGATCCGGTCCTCGGCCCGGGCCCGCAGCCAAGGACCGGCGTGGGGCAGTTCGAGCCAATAGGAAAAGGACAGGGCAGGCGCCGCTTTGACGACTGCCATGGTGTTCGCTGGTAGCCCATCAGCATGGATCTGACCAGCGGCGACTCTCAGGCCAAGTTCGGTGGGCCGTAAGTTGCTGCCCCAACCGGGGGACGTATGTGGGACGCAGCACCCCAATCAAGGGTTCATAACCTGACAAATCCTCCTCACGGGCAACGAAAAGGCCCCCCGCGAGTGATCTCGCGAGGGGCTGGAAACAGGCTCTGACCTGCATAAATGCGCGCCCCCGGCAGGACTCGAACCTGCGGCCAAGCGCTTAGAAGGCGCCTGCTCTATCCACTGAGCTACGGGGGCCGGCTGTGGTGGCCTCTGTCTTGGTGCCCGGGTGTGGGCTGATCCGTGACGTTGCCGGGGACAAGGATAGGGCTCCCGAGTCCTTGTCCCTGTTGCTTCGCCTCCGTGGCTCAATGTGGAGGTTCGGTGAAGCGGTCCTGATAATCGCAGGCAGGTACGAATCGTGCACCTCTTTTGCCGTCTCGGGCCCCGGGTGTTGTGCACTCGTTATGCCTGCGCCCCTCTCGTCCCCTCCGTCCCGAGTGTCCGGTCGGCGCGCAGGCGTACTTATATGCTTCAGAAAGTCCACAAAATTGGGCATTCTTCGCATGTGGTGACCTTGGACGTACGGCCCCAGCTGCTCGACGCGCTCTCCGCCCTGCGCGACCGTGTCGCCGCCGCGCGCTTCCCGCTGCCCCTGGCAGGGGCCCCGCGCGCGCGTGCCAACCGCGACGAACTCCTCGCGCAACTCGACGACTACTTGGTGCCCCGGTTGCGACAACCCGAAGCACCGCTGCTGGCGGTGATCGGCGGGTCCACCGGAGCCGGCAAGTCCACTCTCGTCAACTCCCTGGTCGGACGGAAGGTCAGCGAGGCCGGCGTACTGCGGCCGACGACCCGCACGCCCGTACTGATCTGCCATCCCGAGGACCATCACTGGTTCAGCGGCATGCGGGTCCTGCCCAACCTCACGCGCGCGTGGGCGCCGCCACGAGATCCCGGTCAGGACCCGGACGACGACGCGTTCCCGCCGGACGGCGACGGCCACTGCGACGGCGGCGGCAAGAAGGGCGAGCGCTTCCTGCGCATCGAGACCGCCGACAGCCTGCCGCCCGGTCTCGCGCTGCTCGACGCGCCCGACGTCGACTCGCTGGACGCCGAGAACCGCGTACTCGCCGCCGAGCTCATCTGCGCCGCCGACATCTGGGTGATGGTCACGACCGCTTCCCGCTACGCCGACGCCGTGCCGTGGCATCTGCTGCGGTCCGCGAAGGAACACCGGGCGACCCTGGTCACCGTGCTCGACCGGGTGCCCCACCAGGTCGTCTCCGAGGTCTCCCGGCAGTACGGTGCGCTGCTGACCAAGGCCGGACTCGGCGACGTACCCCGGTTCACGGTCCCCGAACTCCCCGAGTCCGCCTGGGGCGGCGGGCTGCTGCCGGGCACCGCCGTCGCGCCGCTGCGGACCTGGCTCGTCCAGCAGGCGACCGATCCGGGGGCCCGACAGCAGGCCATGGCCCGCACCGCACACGGGGTTCTCGACTCTCTGCGGTCCCGGATGCCCGAGCTGGCGAGCGCGGCGGCCCAGCAGTACTCCGCCGCTCTCCGGCTCACCGCCGCCGTCGACTCGGCGTACGACAGCGAGCACGCGCGCGTGAAGGGGCGTCTGCAGGCGGGGGCCGTGCTCGCGGGTGACGCCCTCAAACGGTGGCGGAGTTACCCCCTCGACTGCACCGCCAGTGAACTGCTCGACGCCCTCGTCGAGAGCCTCGGCACCCTGTTGCTGTGCGCGGTCACCGCCGCCGACGAGCGCGTCGGCGAGGCCTGGAGCCGCGAACCGGCCGCCGTGGCCGCCGGACTGACGGAGCGTGACACCTCGGGGGAGAGCGTCGAGCATCGGATCGGGATGACCGTACGCCGGTGGCGGCGTGTCCTGGAGGAGTACGCCGAGGAAGAGGTGCGCGACCTCGACCGGAGCGTCGCTCCGGACATGGAGGTGGTGGCCGCCCTGGGCGCCACGGCCCTGTTGGGCGGTCGGCGGGCCCGGTCCGCCGGGGAGGGGCTCGCGCAACGGATCGGGGCGCACGGCGCGTTGCGGCTGCGCGACCGCGGTGGACGCCTGCTCACCGACTACCTCGAACGGGCGCTCGACGCCGAACGCGACCGTCGGCTCGCCCCGCTCGACGCCCTCGACGTACAGCCCGACCCGCAGGCCGAACTCATCGCCGCCCTGTCCGTACTGCAGAAGGAGAGGTGACCGCCGTGACCGCCGTCACTGATCACAGGGATCAGACCGGGGACGACGTCCCCGAGAAGGGGGACGACAGGACAGCCCGTCAGGAGCCCGACAGGGGGTTCGACAAGGAGTTCGACGAGAAGTTCGGCAAGGATTTCGGCAGGGACTTCGGCTACGACGTCGGCGCGGAGTTCGGCAAGAAGGTCGGCAAGATGGTCGATGAGAAGGGCGAGGGCCGGGCCAACGGCCTTGTCGCCGGGGCCGAGCGTGCGGAGAGGGCCGAGGAACGGGGGCCGATCGGAGGGTGGGAGAGGACCACCGCCAATCCGTCGGCCCGCCCGCCCCGTGAGTCGCGTCCGAGCGTCGGCGACAACGGCCTCCACGCGCGCGTGGACGACCGATCGGGCGGCAGCGCCTCCCGCTCCGATCCCCGTGCGACGTCCGGCGACAACTCCCGGGGCATGTCCGTGCGTACGGAATCGGGTACCGCGCGGGTGGAATCAGGCGCCGCGCGGGCGGAATCGGGTACAGAGCGTACGGAATCGGCTGCCGCGCGTGCGGAGTCCGGTGACCCCTGGGGCGACGGGCTCATCGCCCGGCGTGCGACCGGGGCGGGGCCGGCCGTGGAGATCAGGGCCCCGGTCGCGCAGTCGGTCGTCCCGCTCGCTTACGACGGGCAACTGCGTACCCGGCTCGACGCGCTGCGGGAGCTGGTGGGACTGTCCCGCACCCGGCTGGACACCACGACCCTGGCGGAGGCCGGGCGGGTGCTGGACGAGGCGGCGGCGCGGCGCAGGCTCTCAGGGCAGCACACGGTCGTCGCCATCGCGGGCGCCACCGGCAGCGGCAAGTCGACGCTGTTCAACGCGCTCGCGGGGGTGGCGATCTCGGAGACGGGCGTACGCCGGCCCACCACGGCCGCGCCCATCGCGTGCAGTTGGAGCGACGGAGCGGCGAGCCTCATCGACCGGCTGGGGATCCCGGGACGGCTGCGGCGGCGGCCGTTGCAGAGCGCGGAGGCGGAGGCGCAGTTGCGCGGCCTCGTCCTGGTGGACCTGCCCGACCACGACTCGGCGGCGGTGCAGCACCGCGAACAGGTCGACCGGATCCTGGCGCTGGTGGACGCGGTCATCTGGGTCGTCGACCCGGAGAAGTACGCCGACGCCGTCCTCCACGAGCGCTATCTGCGGCCCCTGGCCGGACACGCGGAGGTCATGTTCATCGTCCTCAACCAGGTGGACCGGCTCCCCGGGGAGGCCTCCCACCAGGTGCTCGACGATCTGCGGCGCCTGCTCGACGAGGACGGCGTCGCGCTGGGGGAACACGGCGAACCCGGGGCCACCGTGCTCGCGCTGTCCGCGCTCACCGGGGACGGCGTGGGTGAACTGCGGGACGCGCTGGAGCAGTTCGTCGCCGAGCGCGGTGCCCCCGCCCGCCGGGTCCGCGCCGATCTGGACGCGGCGGCCGCGCGGCTGTGGCCGGTGTACGCCAATCAGCGGCGCGCGGGGCTCAGTGAGAGGGCGCGCGACGAGTTCGCCGCGCGCCTCGCGGACGCCGTTGGCGCCACCGCCGCGGGAGAGGCCGCCGAGCGCGCCTGGCTGCGCAACGCCAACCGCGCGTGCGGGACGCCCTGGCTGCGGCTGTGGCGCTGGTACCGGGACCGGAGCGAACCCCCTACGGGACGGCTCGCCCTGACGGCGCCCGTGGACGAGGAGGCCACCGCCCGGCAACGCGTCGAACAGGCCGTACGGACGTTGTCGGAGCGCGCGGCGAGGGGGCTGCCCCTTCCCTGGGCCCAGGCGGTGCGTGAGGCGGCCGTGCGGGGGGCGCAGGGGCTGCCCGAGGCGCTGGACGAACTGGTGGCCGGGGCGCCGACGGGGCGGCCGCCGCGGCCGGGCTGGTGGCCGGCGGCGGTGCTCGCGCAGGCCTCCATGACGCTGGTCCAAGTCGTGGGAGGCCTCTGGTTGTTGGGGCAGATCATCGGGTTCATGGCACCGAATCTCGGGGTCCCGGTGCTGCTGATGGTGATCGGCATCGTCGGCGGTCCGGTCGTCGAATGGGGATGCCGGCTGGCGGCGCGCGGTCCGGCACGGCGTTACGGCCATGAGGCGGAACGGCGGCTGCGGGAGGCCGCCGCCGGGTGCGGCCGGGCCCGGGTGCTGGATCCGGTGGCGGCCGAACTGCTGCGGTACCGGGAGGTGCGGGAGCAGTACGGACGGGTGTTGGGGGCGGCGCCGGTGAGGTGAGGGCCGGTTCACCCCCTCGGGTGACGGAGTTTTCCACAACCGGCGAGTAGCACACAGGGCTCAGCGGGCTCGGCCCGACGGCGGCAATCTGGACTCGCGGCGATCACAGCACCGCCGCACGAACGGACACGTCAGCCGTACGGGACGGGCCCGTACGCGTGTCCGCAGCCGGCGGCGTCCGCAGCCGGCGTGGAGGAGGGGTTCACGAGATGAACGAGACGATGGTGTGCGTGGTGGGGAACGTGGCGACCCAGCCGGTCTGCCGGGAGTTGTCGACGGGTTCGTCGGCCCGCTTCCGGCTGGCGGTGACCTCGCGGTACTGGGACCGCGAGAAGAACGAGTGGACCGACGGGCACACCAACTTCTTCACGGTGTGGGCCCGGCGCGCACTCGCCGCCAACGTGGCGTCGTCCGTCGCGCTGGGTGATCCGGTCATGGTGCACGGGCGGTTGAAGGTGCGCACCGAACAGCGCGACGGGCAGAGTCGGGTCTCGGCGGACGTCGACGCGGTCGCCGTCGGCCACGATCTGTCGCGGGGGACCTCGGCGTTCCGGCGGACCTCCAGGGGCGAGGTGTCGATCGCGTCCCCGTCCCCGTCCCAGCCGGAACCGGCCTGGGAGACGCCGCCCCCCGGCAGCAGGCTCGACAGCGCTGCCGAACTCCGGCCGGAGCCAGCAGGTGTGACGTGACCTCAGATCCCGGCCTCGGGTCGGCCCGTCAAGTCGGAGCATCGGGGCGGAACATCAGAGCGTGGTCCATCGGCGGACGCGCTGTGAAGAGCCCGTGTGTACATCGCATCAACTTGTCGATAAGTGCTGTTCGTGAGCTGTGTGCCCGATAACGATTCCGATTCGGATCGGTTGTCCGACGATACGACTGGGAAGAGTGGTGCGCCGCATCCCTAGGATGCCGGGCATAGCTCACGGGGCTTCTGATTCTGCTGGTGGGACCGCACCCCCCACGTCAACGGGTCCTGCTCGAAGGGAAAATCTGTGGTTTCTTGGTTCTCGGCGTCGGTCTCCGGTTGGCCCGGGCGGGCCGCACGCAGGCGAAAGGCCGGCCGACTCGCCGCCGTGTCGCTCGCGTCCGGCCTCGTCGTCGCGGGCACGATCGTCACCGCGAGCCCAGCCGCCGCCGACGAGACGCCGCAGAGCTCCGGCGGGGCGACCGCCACCATAGGCGGGCTCAAGACGTACGGGACGGCATTGCTCCGTACCGACGAAGGCCAGGAGCAGCAGCTTCCCGCAGGACTGTTCGAGATGTTTGTCGACGGCGGCGGCACCCTGCAGACCTACTGCGTCGACGTCCAGAACCCGACGCAGAAGGACGCCAAATACCAGGAGACCCCCTGGAGCGGCACCTCGTTGGGCGCCAACAAGGACGCGGGCAGAATCCGCTGGATCCTGCAGAACTCCTACCCGCAGGTGAACGACCTCGCCGCGCTCGCCGGCAAGGCGGGGGCCAAGGGCCTCACGGAACAGGACGCGGCGACCGGTACGCAGGTGGCGATCTGGCGGTACTCCGACGGCGCCGAGGTGACGGCCCTGGACCCGGAGGCGGAGCAGCTCGCGGACTACCTGGAGAAGAACGCGCGGAACCTGACCGAGCCGGCCGCCTCCCTCACCCTCGACCCGCCGGCGGTCTCCGGTCGTGCCGGCGAGCGGCTCGGCCCGGTCACGGTGCACACCAACGCCGACGGCGTGACCGTGACCCCGCCCTCGGACTCGACGGCGGACGGAGTGAAGGTCGTCGACGCCGACGGTGAGGCCGTGACCTCGGCCGGGGACGGCAGCGAGCTGTACTTCGAGGTGCCCAGGGACACCGCGGACGGCACGGCCGAGCTGACCGTCGAGGCCTCGACGACCGTCCCGGTCGGCCGTGCCTTCGCCTCCGAGACCCGCAGCCAGACCCAGATCCTCGCGGGCTCCAGCGAGTCCACGGTCTCCGCGACGGCGATCGCGCACTGGGCCGAGAAGGGCGCGATACCCGCACTGTCCGCCGAGAAGAACTGCGCGGAGGGCGGCCTGGACATCACAGCCGCCAACGAGGGCGACAAGCCCTTCACCTTCGAACTGATGGGGATCACGTACACCATCGAGGCGGGCGGGACCCGGACGGTGACGATCCCGCTGCAGGAGGACCAGGCGTACGACTTCACGATCGAGGGGCCCAACGGCTACGCGAAGCAGTTCCGTGGCGTACTCGACTGCCGTACCGAGACCGAGGCCGGTGCGAGCGGGAACTCGGTCCAGACGCTGAGCGAGCCGAGCCCGGCGACGGTCGGGGGAGGTACGGTGGCCGACACCGGGACCGATCTCGCCGAGACCGGCAGCTCCGGAGCGACCCCGGTGATCGGCGGCATCGCGATCGGGCTGGTCGTGATCGGCGGCGCGGTGATGATCCTCATCCGCAAGCGGAACCCCTGAGGGATCGCCGGACGAGAACGGCGAGCAGGCCGTCAGGGAGACAGCTCCTTGGCAACTCAACAGTGAGTGACCGTTCGGTGACACGTGCGTGCCCCGCGGCCCCGGTACGTCTCCCAGGCGCCGGGGCCGCGTCGCTCGTGAGGGGGGTTCACCATCCGGTTTCCGTCGAGGGCTGGCCGTGCGGCAAGATGGGTGGTACTGCCCACTGCCAGATCTCAAGTTGCCGGACGGTTTCTCTTGGCTGAGTACATCTACACGATGCGCAAGACACGCAAGGCGCACGGCGACAAGGTGATCCTTGACGACGTCACGCTGAGCTTCCTGCCCGGCGCGAAGATCGGTGTGGTCGGCCCGAACGGTGCCGGTAAGTCCACCGTCCTCAAGATCATGGCGGGCCTGGAGCAGCCGTCCAACGGTGACGCGTTCCTGTCGCCCGGCTACACCGTCGGCATGCTCCTCCAGGAGCCCCCGCTGGACGAGTCCAAGACGGTCCTGCAGAACGTGCAGGACGGCGCCGCCGAGATCATGGGCAAGCTCAAGCGCTTCAACGAGGTCGCGGAGCTCATGGCCACCGACTACTCGGACGCGCTCCTCGACGAGATGGGCAAGCTCCAGGAGGACCTGGACCACGCCAACGCCTGGGACCTGGACACCCAGCTGGAGCAGGCCATGGACGCCCTGGGCTGCCCGCCCGGCGACTGGCCCGTCACCAACCTCTCCGGTGGTGAGCGCCGCCGTGTCGCGCTGTGCAAGCTGCTGCTCGAGGCCCCCGACCTGCTGCTGCTCGACGAGCCCACCAACCACCTGGACGCCGAGTCCGTGCAGTGGCTGGAGCAGCACCTCGCGAAGTACCCCGGCACCGTCGTCGCCGTCACCCACGACCGGTACTTCCTCGACAACGTCGCGGGCTGGATCCTGGAGCTCGACCGCGGCCGCGCCATCGGCTACGAGGGCAACTACTCCACGTACCTGGAGACCAAGCAGACCCGTCTCAAGGTCGAGGGCCAGAAGGACGCCAAGCGCGCCAAGCGGCTCAAGGAAGAGCTGGAGTGGGTCCGCTCCAACGCCAAGGGCCGCCAGGCCAAGTCCAAGGCGCGTCTGGCCCGCTACGAGGAGATGGCCGCCGAGGCCGACAAGATGCGGAAGCTGGACTTCGAGGAGATCCAGATCCCGCCGGGCCCGCGACTGGGCAGTGTGGTCGTCGAGGTCAACAACCTCAGCAAGGCCTTCGGCGAGAAGGTCCTCATCGACGACCTCTCCTTCACGCTGCCGCGCAACGGCATCGTGGGCATCATCGGCCCGAACGGCGCCGGCAAGACGACCCTGTTCAAGATGATCCAGGGTCTGGAGGAGCCCGACTCCGGTTCGATCAAGGTCGGCGAGACCGTCAAGATCTCCTACGTCGACCAGAGCCGCGAGAACATCGACCCCAAGAAGACGCTGTGGGCCGTCGTCTCCGACGAGCTGGACTACATCAACGTCGGCCAGGTCGAGATGCCCTCCCGCGCCTATGTCTCGGCGTTCGGCTTCAAGGGCCCGGACCAGCAGAAGCCGGCCGGGGTGCTCTCCGGCGGTGAGCGCAACCGCCTCAACCTGGCGCTCACCCTCAAGCTCGGCGGCAACCTGCTGCTCCTCGACGAGCCGACCAACGACCTCGACGTCGAGACCCTGTCGTCGCTGGAGAACGCGCTCCTGGAGTTCCCCGGGTGCGCCGTGGTCGTCTCCCACGACCGCTGGTTCCTGGACCGGGTGGCCACGCACATCCTCGCCTACGAGGGCGAGTCCAAGTGGTTCTGGTTCGAGGGCAACTTCGAGTCGTACGAGAAGAACAAGATCGAGCGGCTCGGCGCCGACGCCACCCGTCCGCACCGCGCCACCTACAAGAAGCTGACCCGGGGCTGATCGATCTTGCGGCACATCTACCGCTGCCCACTGCGCTGGGCGGACATGGACGCGTACGGCCACGTCAACAACGTGGTCTTCCTCCGCTACCTGGAGGAAGCCCGTATCGACTTCCTGTTCCGCCCGGAGAAGGACTTCCAGCAGGGGTCCGTGGTGGCGCGCCATGAGATCGACTACAAGCGGCAGTTGATCCACCGGCACCAGCCCGTGGACATCGAGCTGTGGGTCACGGAAATAAGAGCGGCGTCGTTCACGATCACCTACGAGGTCAAGGACCCGGACCAGGTCTATGTCCGGGCCTCGACGGTGATAGTGCCGTTCGACTTCGCGACGCAGCGGCCCCGCCGGATCACCTCCGAGGAACGCGAGTTCCTGGAGGAGTACCGGGATGACGAGGAAAAGGCCGTCGCCGCATGACGGTGCTCCACCTCGCCGACGAGGGGGAGGCGGCGGATCTCGCGGCCTTCCTCTCCCGGCTGCTCCACTACGACCGTGGGGCCGCGGTGCGCCTCCAGGCGGCCGGCACCGCACTCGCCGTCTTCGGCCGGCCACCGTCCTTCGAGGTTTTGGCGATCCGGGCCGTGCGCCTCGCCAAGCCGTACGAGAGCGGGCTGGACGTCACGCTCGACGTGACCGTCTCGGCCGGTGAACTCCTGGAGGCCATCGACGAGTCCGGCGCCACGGCGGTCGTCCCGGGAGCGGTGACGGGACCGCCGTGGGCCGGGGTGCTTCCCCCGCGCGGCGGCTGGCAGCCGGAGGTGGGGCTGCCCGCGCCGGACGCGCTGCGGGCGATGGTCTCCGCCGCGGTACGTGAATTCCGGTCCCGCACCGAGGAGTTGCCGCCCGAGCGCCGTACACGGGCCGAGCTGGACCGCATCGGGCGGGAGATCTGGTCCCGGACGGTCGGGGACACACCTCTGCCGGTGCGCGCCGTGCACGCGGCCCAGTCGCTCGGCTTCCTCCGCTCCCCCCGCGCGTCCGGCGCGCCGGAGACGGCTACCCCGGGACTGTTCTCGTCGGGCGCGTGGCTCCGCCTGCGCACCCCGTACGGATCGATCGCCGTACGCAGGGCAGGACTGGGAACGCTGGGCGTCAGCGTTCGCTGAACCCGCTCAGCCCGGGGCGTTCACCATCGAGGCGGCCGCGTAGGTGAGGTAGTTCCACAGGATGCGCTCGTGTTCCTCGGAGAGGTCGAGGTCGTCGACGGCGTCGCGCATGTGCTTCAGCCAGGCGTCGTGGGCGGCACGGTCGACGGTGAAGGGGGCGTGGCGCATACGGAGCCGCGGGTGGCCCCGGTTCTCGCTGTACGTGGTGGGGCCGCCCCAGTACTGGATCAGGAACAGCGTGAGGCGGTCCTCGGCCGGGCCCAGGTCCTCCTCGGGGTACATGGGCCGCAGGATCGGATCCTCGGCGACACCCTCGTAGAAACGGCGCACGAGGCGCCGGAAGGTCTCCTCGCCGCCGACCTGCTCGTAGAAGGTCTGCTCCTGAAGCGTGCCGCGCCGAATCTCATTCACGCTCCCCATGGTCTCAGACGCGGCGGCGGAGGTCTTGAGGCCTAGGACCCTCAAGAATAGGGGTGGACCGGTCGATTCCGGAACGAAGTGCCGGGGTGCTCGCCTCTGGAGGCGTCCGGCCGCACAGTGGAGGTATGGGCACGCACACTGTGGACCACGACTTGGAACGTCTCGCCGCCGAGGCCCGATCGACGCTGGTGCGTGAGATCGAGGCGAGCGGGGCCTGGGACACCGACCCGGAGTGGCGGAAGGCGTTCGAGAGCGTCCCCAGGCATCTCTTCGTCCCGTACTACTACGTGGGTGCCCTGCGCGGCTTCGAACGGCTGTGGGGCGAGGAACGCGACCCCAGGCGGCGTGAGCGCTGGGTGAGGGGCGCGTACGCGGACACGCCGCTCGCCACGCGGGTGCGGGACGGGGAGCTGATCTCCTCCAGCAGCCAGCCGTCGCTGATGGCGAAGATGCTGGCCGAGCTGGAGGTGGAGGACGGCGACCGGGTGCTGGAGATCGGCGCCGGCACCGGGTACAACGCCGCCCTGCTCGCGCACCGGCTGGGGGACGACCTGGTCACGACCGTCGATCTGGACGCCGACATCACGGAGGCGGCGCGCAGGCACCTGGACGCCGCCGGGTACCACCCGACCGTCGTCACCGGGGACGGGGCGCGCGGGGTGCCCGAGCGGGCGCCGTACGACCGGATCATCGCGACCTGCACACTGCACTCGATCCCGCGCGCCTGGCTCGCCCAGTGCACCCCCGGCGCGCGCATCCTGACGCCGCTGGCCACGGGGCTGGTACGGCTTCGGGTCGAGGACGCCGAGCACGCGGAGGGGCGTTTCCTGCACACCTCCGCGTACTTCGTGCCCCTGCGCGGCGGCAGTGAGCCGGACGCGGTCCATCCGCATCTGGGTGGCCTGCCGCACCGGGCCAGGGACCACGAGCTCTTCCGGTTCCTGCTGGCCCTCACGGCGGCCAGCCTCGACCCGCACGAGGCGCTCGCCCTGTGGCAGCGCGAGGGGATGCCGTCCCGTGAGCGCTACGGCATCACGGTCCGCGGCGACCGTGCCTGGGCCTGGCTGGACGATCCGGAGGGGCCGTACTCCTGGCCGCTGCCCTGATCGGGCCGTCGGGCCCCGGGCAAAGGCATAGACGGCGCGGGGCCGGCCCCGCGCGGGTGCCGTGCGGGCGCCCAACGGCCTCAGGGCCGACCGATGTGTTCGGTCGACCCTGAGCCGTGTCCTACTGACGTGGGGCGGGTCAGCCCCGGCGGATCGTGATCGTCGTCCACGCGCCCACGTGGACCCGGTCCCCGTCCTGGAGGGGGATGGGCACGAAGGGCTGGATGGGGTCCTCGGAACCGTTGACCGTGGTGCCGTTCGTGGAGTTCTGGTCGACGACCGCCCAGCTGCCGTCGGGCTGCTGCACCAGTACCGCGTGCTGGTGGGAGACGCCCGGGTCCTCCGGCGGTACCGAGAGATCGATGTCGGGGGTGTCGCCGGTGGAGTGGCGGCGCCGTCCGATGGTGATCTGGTTGCCGGTGAGGGCGCGCCGCTGCTCCGGGGAGTACGCGGGCAGGTTCAGGCCCGCGGCCTCGGGGCCCGAGCGCTGCATCATCGCCATGAAGTAGTCGCGGTCGGGGCCGATGGTCGCGCTCCACGTCGTCGGCGCCTGCGGGTACGCCGGGCCGGGCGGGGCCTGGGTGGCACCGGGTTGCGGGTAGCCGTAGCCACCCGGACGGGCACCCGCGCCACCGGGACCGCCAGGGCCACCGGGGCCGCCCGGGCCACCGGGTCCGCCCGGGCCGGTCGACGGCGGGGAGATCACCCAGTCGTCGTCACCGCCGAACGAGGGGCCGCCACCGGAACCGGGGCCGCCGGGCTGCGGGCGGCGGGTCTCCTGCGGGAAGGCCGGCGGAGCGGTGGCTCCGGCCTGCTGGAACGCCTGCGGTGCCCCACCACCGGGACCGCCGCCGGGGCCCTGACCGCCACCGGGACCTTGGCCGCCGGGCCCGCCGGGGAAACCGTGGCCGCCGGGTCCACCAGGCCCGCCGGGACCACCCGGCGTAGGACCGGGCGGCGGCGGAACCGGGCGTGAAGGATCGCCGCCGAAGCCCGAGGGGCCGGGACGCGACGGGTCACCGCCGAAGCCCGAGGCACCGGGGCGTGACGGGTCCCCACCGAACGCGGACGGACCGCCCTGACCTGGACCGCCCTGACCTGGACCGCCCTGACCTGGACCGCCCTGGCCTGGACCCGGCTGGCCCGCAGGCCCACCGCCGAACCCGGAGGAACCCCCCGGCCCCGACGGGCCACCGGGACCACCCGGACGTCCGGGTCCGCCGGGACCCTGACCGCCATGGCCGCCGGGCCCACCGGGCCCACCATGACCTCCAGAGCCGCCGGGCCCGCCGAATCCACCGTTGCCGCTCGGCCCTCCGGGCCCGCCCGGACCCGACGGCTCGCCGCCGTACGGCGGCCCCGGCGGGATCGGCTCGGCGGGACGGTTCACCTGCGAGGGGCGGGAGCTCTGGTAGTCGTACCCGTCACCGCCGCCGTAGGACGGCGGAGGCGGCTGCTGGAAGCGGAGCGCCGGGTTCCCTCCGGCACCAGGACCGCCGGGACCGGGGCCGGGGCCTGTCTCTTATAACCATCCCGGAGCCCAGGAGCCGGGCAAAAATCCGTATTCCCGTCTTCCCCTGAAAAAAAAAAAAGAAGACAGCATACGACATGAGAGAAGAGCCAAGGAAAAAACAAAAAACCAATGGCGGAGGAGAGGAGCAGTGA
>NZ_JARGEE010000198.1:0-16789 GCF_033794485.1 Streptomyces sp. MB09-02B | reverse complement strand
GTACAGCCCACCCAGCTCCCGACGACCCCCGGCAGGTGACGGAAGTGGCCGACTCAGGCAGGCAGCCCCCGCGCCGCCGCGTACCCGGACCAGCCCGGCCCGTACGACCGGGCGGCCAGCAGCGCCGACCGGGCCCCGGCGCCCGTCCCGCCGCACAGCGTCGCCCGGCCGCGCCCTGGCGGCCGCCAGGGCGCACGATCCGGCTGGGCAGCCCCCGCCCCAGGCTGCGCATGGTGAGCCTCGCGCTGACCCTGGTGCTGATCGCCTTCGTCGTGCGGCTGCTCCAGGTGCAGGCCGTCGACGCGAGCGAGTACGCCGCCAAGGCCGACCAGAACCGTTACGTCGGCCGGGTGCTGGCCGCCGAGCGCGGCGGGATCACCGACCGCAACGGCGTCGCCCTGGCGATCAGCACCGACGCCAACGACATCACCGCCGACCCGACGATGTTCACGCGCGAGCAGCTGAAGATCGACGACGGGCCCGAGCAGGCGGCCGCGCTCCTCGCACCGATCCTCGGCGCGGACCAGGAGACGCTCACCGAGAAGCTCCGCACCAAGAACACGCGCTACGTGCTGCTCGCCCGCCGCCAGACCCCCCAGGTCTGGAACCAGATCAGCGACCTGAAGACCGCGCTCGTCAAGCGGGCCGCGAACGAGAAGGACACGGTCAACGTCCTGGCCGGCGTCTTCCAGGAGCCCAGCAGCAAACGCGTGTACCCCAACGGCGACCTCGCCGCCGGGATACTGGGCTGGGTCAACGCCGAGGGCAAGGGCGGCGGCGGCATCGAGCAGCAGTGGAACAGCCGCCTCGCGGGCAAGGACGGCAAGATCCGCTACGCCCAGTCGGGCGGCCGTCTCGTGCCCACCGCGGGCTCCACCGAGACCCCCGCCGTGGCCGGCTCCGACGTCGAGCTGACCATCGACCGCGACATCCAGTGGGCCGCGCAGAACGCCATCACCGAGCAGGTGAAGAAGTCCAAGGCGGACCGCGGTTACGTGATGGTGCAGGACACCCGCACCGGCGAGATCCTAGCCATGGCCAACTCGCCCGGCTTCGACCCCAACGACCTCACCCGGGCGAACCCGGACGCGCTCGGCAACGCGGCCCTCCAGGACGCCTACGAACCCGGCTCCACCGCCAAGGTCATGTCGATGGCCGCCGTACTGGAGGAGAACGTCGCCACCCCGGAGACACACGTCACCGTGCCCAACCGGCTGCACCGGGGCGACCGCCTCTTCAAGGACGACATCGACCACCGGACCTGGTACCTGACGCTCAACGGCGTCCTCGCCAAGTCCAGCAACATCGGCACGATCCTCGCCACCGGCGAACTCGGCCGCAACCAGCAGGAGTCCAACAAGATCCTCTACAACTACCTGCGCAAGTTCGGCCTCGGCGACCACACCGGCCTCGGCTTCCCCGGCGAGACCAAGGGCATCCTCGCCGCCCCCGGCGACTGGTCGACCTCGCAGCAGTACACGATCCCTTTCGGCCAGGGCGTGTCGATGAACGCCATGCAGGCGACCTCCGTCTACTCGACGATCGCCAACGGCGGCGTACGCGTCGAACCGACCCTCGTACGAGGCACCAAGGGACCCGACGGCCGCTTCACCCCCGCCTCGAAGCCCGGCAGGACCCGGGTCGTGAGCGAGAAGACGGCGAAGACCCTCGCCCGGATGCTGGAGTCCGTCGTGGACGACGAGGAGGGCACGGGTACCAAGGCGCGCATCCCCGGGTACCGGGTCGCGGGCAAGACGGGTACGGCCAACCGTGTGGATCCGGCCACCGGCAGATACCGGGGGTACACCTCGTCGTTCGCCGGGTTCGCACCTGCCGACAAGCCCCGGATCACCGTCTACTGCGCGATCCAGAACGCCACCCAGGGCAACTACTTCGGCGGCCAGATCTGCGGCCCCATCTACAAGGAGGTCATGGAGTTCGCCCTGAAGACCCTCCAGGTGCCGCCCACCGGGGCGAAGCCCGCGAACCTGCCCGTCACCTTCGCACCCTGACCCGCCACCTGCCCCCACCCCGATCCGCCCGCTGATCAGCGCAACCAGCCAGGAACCGACTCGTGACCATGATCACTCCCGACCCCGGGAACCAGGCCTCCGAGCCCCGCTCGCACAAACCCTCGCTTCGCTCCCGCGGGGGTGCGCCCGGTACGCTCACCGCCGTGCCACACGCTGATCAGTCCCAAACCACCCAGAAGGACGTTCCCGTGACATATCCGGGACCGCCCAGGCCGGCCCACGTCTCCGCCACACCCCTCGCGGAACTCGCCGGTCAGCTGGGTGCCGAGCAGCCGCCGAGCGCGGACACCGTCCAGGTCGCGGGTATCACCCACGACTCGCGCGCCGTCCGCCCCGGCGACCTGTACGCCGCCCTGCCCGGTGCCCGTCTGCACGGAGCCGACTTCGTGGACCAGGCGGTCGGCCTCGGTGCCGTCGCAGTCCTCACCGACCCCGGCGGCGCCGAGCGCGCCGCCGCGGCCGGGCTCCCCGCCCTCGTCGTCGACAACCCCCGCGCGCGGATGGGCGAGCTGGCGGCCACCATCTACGGCCGGCCGGGCGGCGACCTGCTCCAGATCGGCATCACCGGAACCTCGGGCAAGACGACCACCGCGTACCTGGTGGAGGGCGGCCTGAAGACCGTCCGCTCCACCGGACTCATCGGCACCGTCGAGATGCGCATCGGCGACGAGCGCATCAAGTCCGAGCGGACCACCCCCGAGGCCACCGACCTCCAGGCCCTGTTCGCCGTCATGCGCGAGCGCGGGGTGGACTCGGTCGTCATGGAGGTCTCCAGCCACGCTCTGGTCCTCGGCCGGGTCGACGGCTGCGTCTTCGACGTCGCCGTCTTCAACAACCTCAGCCCGGAGCACATGGAGTTCCACTCCGGCATGGAGGACTACTTCCAGGCCAAGGCACAGCTCTTCACACCGGAGCGCAGCAGGCTCGGCGTCGTCAACCTCGACGACGAATACGGCCGCCGGCTCGCGGGCGAGGCCACGGTCCCGGTCGTCACCTTCTCCGCCGAGGGGCACCCCGACGCCGACTGGCGGGCCGAGGACGTCCGGGTCGGGCCGATGGACTCGACGTTCACCGTGGTCGGGCCCAAGGGCGAGCGGATCGCCGCCAGGGCGCCGCTGCCGGGCAGCTTCAACGTCGCCAACACCCTGGCGGCCGTCGCCGCGCTGGCCGTCGCCGGGATCGACCCGCAGACCGCCGCCGACGGCATCGCGGCCGTACCGGGCGTACCGGGCCGGCTGGAGCGGGTCGACGCCGGGCAGCCGTACCTCGCGGTCGTCGACTACGCCCACAAGACGGACGCCGTCGAGTCGGTCCTCAAGGCGCTGCGCAAGGTCACCGAGGGCAGCCTGCACGTCGTGCTCGGCTGCGGCGGCGACCGGGACACCACGAAGCGCGGACCGATGGGCGCCGCCATGGCCCGGCTCTCCGACACCGCCGTACTGACCTCCGACAACCCCCGCTCCGAGGACCCCCTCGCGATCCTCGCGACCATGCTCGAAGGCGCGGCGTCCGTGCCGGCGCACGAGCGCGGCGAGGTCCTCCTCTTCGAGGACCGGGCCGCCGCGATCGCCGCGGCGGTGGCGCGCGCACAGCCGGGCGACACCGTGCTGGTCGCGGGCAAGGGCCACGAGCAGGGCCAGGACATCGCCGGCGTGCTCCGTCCCTTCGACGACCGCCAGGTGCTCCGCGAAGCTATCCAGCAGACCCAGGGATGAACTTGTGATCGCCCTCTCTCTCGCCGAGATCGCAGAAGTCGTCGGCGGGCAGACGCACGACATACCGGATCCGTCGGCGCCGGTCACCGGACCGGTCGTCCGGGACTCCCGTGAGGTGGAGCCCGGCAGCCTCTTCGTCGCCTTCGCGGGCGAGCGTGTGGACGGACACGACTTCGCGGCCGCGGTCGTCGAGGCGGGCGCGGCAGCGGTGCTGGCGTCCCGCCCCGTCGGCGTGCCCGCGATCGTGGTGCCCGACGTCCAGGCGGCGCTCGGCGCCCTCGCCCGGCACGTCGTGCGGAAGCTCGGCACGACCCTCGTCGCCCTCACCGGCTCCGCGGGCAAGACCAGCACCAAGGACCTGATCGCCCAGGTGCTCCGGCGCAAGGCGCCGACGGTGTTCACGCCCGGCTCCCTCAACAACGAGATCGGGCTGCCCCTCACCGCCCTCAGCGCCACCGAGGAGACGCGTTTCCTCGTCCTGGAGATGGGCGCCCGGGGCATCGGCCACATCAAGTACCTCACGGAGCTGACGCCGCCGCGGATCGGCCTCGTGCTCAACGTCGGCACCGCCCACATCGGCGAGTTCGGAGGCCGCGAACAGATCGCCCGGGCCAAGGGCGAGCTGGTGGAGGCCCTGCCCTCCGCCGAGGACGGCGGTGCCGCGATCCTCAACGCCGACGACCCCCTCGTCCGCGCCATGGCCTCCCGCACGAAGGCCCGGGTGATCCTCTTCGGCGAGTCCGACGAAGCGGACGTACGCGCCGAGAACGTGACGCTCACCGAGGCCGGACAGCCCGCCTTCAGACTTCACACACCCTCCGGTGCAAGCGATGTGACCATGCGCCTGTACGGTGAGCACCACGTGTCGAACGCGCTCGCCGCGGCCGCCGTCGCCCATGAGCTGGGCATGTCCGCAAGTGAGATCGCCACCGCGCTCTCCGAGGCGGGCTCCCTCTCCCGCTGGCGCATGGAGGTCACCGAGCGCCCGGACGGCGTGACGGTCGTCAACGACGCCTACAACGCGAACCCCGAGTCCATGCGGGCCGCTCTGCGCGCGCTCGCGGCCATGGGCAAGGGGCGGCGGACCTGGGCGGTGCTCGGCAAGATGGCCGAGCTCGGGGACGAATCGCTCGCCGAGCACGACGCGGTCGGACGGCTCGCCGTCCGGCTCAATGTCGGCAAGCTCGTCGCCGTCGGGGGCAGGGAGGCCTCCTGGCTGCAACTGGGCGCATACAACGAGGGTTCGTGGGGTGAGGAGTCGGTGCACGTGTCCGACGCACAGGCGGCGGTCGACCTGTTGCGCAGTCAGTTGCGCCCGGGAGACGTCGTACTCGTGAAGGCGTCCCGGTCGGTCGGGCTCGAGAGTGTGGCGCAGGCGCTGCTCGACGGCGGCAACGAGGGTGAGGTTGCCGCGCGATGATGAATCAGATCCTGTTCGCAGGAGTCATCGGTCTCTTCCTGACCCTGATCGGCACCCCGCTGCTGATCAAACTGCTGGCCCGCAAGGGCTACGGCCAGTACATCCGTGACGACGGCCCGCGCGAGCACGCCAGCAAGCGCGGCACGCCGACCATGGGTGGTATCGCCTTCATCCTGGCGACGATCGTCGCGTACTTCCTCGCCAAGGTGATCTCGGGCCAGCCGCCGACCTTCTCCGGTCTGCTGGTGCTCGGCCTGATGGGCGGCATGGGTCTCGTCGGCTTCCTCGACGACTACATCAAGATCGTGAAGCGCCGCTCGCTCGGTCTGCGCGCCAAGGCCAAGATGGCCGGCCAGCTGATCGTCGGTATCGCCTTCGCGGTCCTCGCGCTGCAGTTCCCGGACGCGCGCGACCAGACGCCGGCCTCCACCAAGATCTCCTTCGTCCAGGACTTCGGCTGGACCATCGGCCCCGTGCTGTTCGTCATCTGGGCCCTGTTCATGATCCTCGCCATGTCGAACGGCGTGAACCTGACCGACGGTCTGGACGGCCTCGCCACCGGTGCCTCCGTGCTCGTCTTCGGCGCGTACACCTTCATCGGCGTCTGGCAGTTCCAGGAGTCCTGCGCCAACACGCGGACCCTGACCAACCCGGAAGCCTGTTACGAGGTACGAGATCCGCTCGACCTGGCGATCGTCGCCTCCGCGCTGATGGGCGCCTGCCTAGGCTTCCTGTGGTGGAACACCTCGCCGGCCAAGATCTTCATGGGCGACACCGGTTCGCTGGCCCTCGGCGGCGCGCTCGCCGGCCTCGCGATCTGCTCCCGCACCGAGCTGCTCCTCGCGCTCCTCGGCGGTCTGTTCGTCCTCATCACCATGTCGGTCGTCATCCAGGTCGGCTCCTTCCGCCTCACCGGAAAGCGGGTCTTCCGGATGGCACCGCTCCAGCACCACTTCGAGCTCAAGGGCTGGTCCGAAGTCCTGGTCGTGGTCCGCTTCTGGATCATCCAGGGCATCTGTGTGATCGTCGGACTGGGCCTCTTCTACGCGGGATGGGCAGCGGAAAAGTGACCGACTGGCAGGGCAAGCACGTCACCGTCGCCGGGCTGGGCGTCTCCGGCATCCCGGCGGCCAAGGTCCTCCACGGCCTCGGCGCGGTCGTCACGGTCGTCAACGACGGCGACGACGAACGCGCCCGCGCGCAGGCCGCCGACCTGGAGGCGCTCGGCATCACCGTACGCCTCGGCGACGGCACGACCCTGCCGGAGGGCACCGACCTCGTCGTCACCGCCCCGGGCTGGAAGCCGGACAAGCCGCTGTTCACGGCGGCCCGCGCGGCCGGTCTGGAGATCTGGGGCGATGTCGAACTCGCCTGGCGGCTGCGCGGCCCCGACGCGGCCCCCTGGCTGGCCGTCACGGGCACCAACGGCAAGACCACGACCGTCCAGATGCTCGCCTCGATCCTGACGGCGGCGGGCCTGCGCACGGCCGCCGTAGGCAACATCGGGGTCTCGCTCCTGGACGCCGTCCTCGGCGACGAGCCCTACGACGTCCTGGCCGTCGAGCTGTCCAGCTACCAGCTCCACTGGGCGCCCTCCCTGCGCGCCCACTCCGCCGCCGTCCTCAACCTCGCCCCCGACCACCTCGACTGGCACGGCTCCATGGAGGCGTACGCCGCCGACAAGGGCCGTATCTACGAGGGCAACCGGGTCGCCTGCGTCTACAACGTCGATGCCACCGACAAACCGTCCACCGAGGACCTGGTGCGCGAGGCCGACGTCGAGGAGGGCTGCCGGGCGGTCGGCTTCACGCTCGGCACGCCCGGCCCGTCCCAACTCGGCGTGGTGGACGGCATCCTGGTCGACCGCGCCTTCGTCGAGAACCGGCAGAAGAACGCCCAGGAACTCGCCGAGGTCTCGGACGTGAACCCGCCGGCCCCGCACAACATCGCCAACGCCCTCGCGGCGGCCGCCCTCGCCCGCGCCTACGGGGTGCCCGCAGCGGCCGTACGCGACGGTCTGCGGGCCTTCACCCCGGACGCCCACCGCATCGCGCACGTCGCCGACGTGGACGGCGTGGCGTACATCGACGATTCCAAGGCCACCAACACACATGCGGCGCAGGCATCGTTGGCGGCGTACGAGTCGATCGTGTGGATCGCCGGCGGACTCGCCAAGGGCGCCACCTTCGACGAGCTCGTCGAAGGTGCGGCCGGGCGGCTGCGGGGGGTCGTGCTGATCGGCGCGGATCGCGCGCTGATCCGGGAAGCGCTCGCGCGACACGCGCCCGAAGTGCCGGTCGTCGACCTCGACCGGACCGACACTGGGGCGATGCTCGCCGCCGTCCGCGAGGCGCGGACGCTGGCACGGACGGGCGACACGGTGCTCCTGGCGCCGGCCTGTGCGTCGATGGACATGTTCGTCAACTACAACAGGCGTGGGGACGCGTTCGCGGAGGCTGTGCGCGAACTCGCCTCCACGGACGGCTGACCCGGCCCGGCTTCGCCTGGCGGCGCCGGGTGAGACTGGGAGGGACGCGTGACACGGAACTGGTCGGTCGGCGGCGAGGGCGCCCCCGATGCCGAGTAGCCGTACGAGCCGTGCGCCCCTCCAGCGCGTCACCCGGCGGCCCCCCGTCCCCCGGCCGCCGCGCGAGAACCCCCTGCGGCGGCTGCACACACGGGCGCGCAAGGCCTGGGACCGGCCGCTGACCGCGTACTACCTGATCCTCGGGGGCAGTCTGCTGATCACCGTGCTCGGGCTGGTGATGGTCTACTCGGCCTCGCAGATCACCGCCCTGCAGAAGTCGCTGCCCGGGACCTTCTTCTTCCGCAAGCAGTTCCTCGCGGCCACGATCGGCACCGTGCTACTGCTCGTGGCCTCGCGCATGCCGGTGAAGCTGCACCGGGCGCTGGCGTATCCGATCCTGGCCGGCTGTGTGTTCCTGATGGCCCTGGTTCAGGTGCCCGGGATAGGGCAGTCGATCAACGGCAACCAGAACTGGATCGCCGTCGGCGGCTCCTTCCAGATCCAGCCCAGCGAGTTCGGCAAGCTGGCGCTCGTCCTGTGGGGCGCCGACCTGCTGGCCCGCAAGGAGGACAAGCGGCTGCTGACACAGTGGAAGCACATGCTGGTGCCGCTCGTTCCGGTGGCGTTCATGCTGCTCGGACTGATCATGCTCGGCGGTGACATGGGCACCGCGATCATTCTCACGGCGATCCTGTTCGGCCTGCTGTGGCTGGCCGGGGCGCCCACGCGGATGTTCGCGGGCGTGCTGTCCGTCGCCGGGCTCCTCGGGTTCGTCCTGATCACGACCAGCGAAAACCGGATGGCCCGCCTGGCCTGCATCGGAGCCACCGAACCCCGGACGGACGGCGCCGACTGCTGGCAGGCCGTGCACGGGATCTACGCCCTGGCCTCGGGCGGAATCTTCGGCTCCGGGCTCGGTGCCAGTGTGGAAAAATGGGGCCAACTCCCGGAAGCGCACACCGACTTCATCTTCGCCGTCACCGGTGAGGAACTGGGCCTCGCGGGGACGCTGTCGGTGCTCACCCTCTTCGCGGCTCTAGGCTATGCGGGTATCCGCGTGGCCGGACGCACGGAGGACCCCTTCGTCAGGTATGCCGCGGGAGGCGTGACCACCTGGATCACCGCTCAGGCGGTGATCAACATCGGTGCGGTGCTCGGTCTGCTGCCGATCGCCGGAGTCCCGCTCCCGTTGTTCTCCTACGGGGGATCCGCCCTGCTGCCGACCATGTTCGCCATCGGGTTGCTGATCGCGTTCGCGCGCGACGAGCCCGCTGCGCGGGCGGCGCTTGCGATGCGGCAACCTCGCTTTGGTAGAAAACGGGGCGGCGGTCCTTCGGGGCCCGGGAGATGGAACACGATGCGACGGCGTGCCTCGGCACGTTCGTCCGGAGAGCGGTGAATTTCGGTGCATGTCGTACTCGCCGGTGGCGGAACCGCCGGTCACATCGAGCCCGCGCTCGCCCTCGCGGACGCCCTGCGCAGGCAGGACCCGACCGTGGGCATCACGGCCCTGGGCACAGAGCGCGGCCTCGAGACACGCCTCGTCCCCGAGCGCGGCTACGAACTCGCGCTGATCCCCGCCGTACCCCTGCCGCGCAAGCCCACCCCCGAGCTGATCACCGTGCCCGGCCGGCTGCGCGGCACGATCAAGGCGACCGAGCAGATCCTTGAGCGCACCAAGGCGGACGCGGTCGTCGGCTTCGGCGGCTACGTCGCCCTCCCCGGCTACCTGGCCGCCAAGCGCCTCGGCGTGCCGATCATCGTCCACGAGGCCAACGCCCGCCCTGGCCTCGCCAACAAGATCGGCTCCCGGTACGCCGCCCAGGTCGCCGTCTCGACCCCGGACAGCAAGCTCCGCGACGCCCGCTACATCGGCATCCCGCTGCGCCGCTCCATCGCCACCCTCGACCGGGCCGCCATGCGCCCCGAGGCGCGCGCGCTGTTCGGTCTCGACCCCAACCTGCCGACGCTGCTGGTCTCCGGCGGCTCCCAGGGCGCGCGCCGGCTCAACGAGGTCGTCCAGCAGGTCGCGCCCTACCTCCAGCAGGCCGGGATCCAGATCCTGCACGCGGTCGGCCCGAAGAACGAACTGCCGCAGGTGCACCAGATGCCGGGAATGCCGCCCTACATCCCGGTACCGTACGTGGACCGGATGGACCTCGCGTACGCCGCGGCCGACATGATGCTCTGCCGCGCGGGCGCGATGACCGTCGCCGAACTCTCCGCCGTCGGGCTCCCGGCCGCCTACGTCCCGCTGCCCATCGGCAACGGCGAACAGCGGCTGAACGCCCAGCCGGTGGTCAAGGCCGGCGGCGGACTGCTGGTCGACGACGCGGAACTGACGCCGCAGTGGGTGCAGCAGAACGTGCTGCCCGTCCTCGCCGACCCGCACCGGCTGTACGAGATGTCCCGCGCCGCCAGCGAGTTCGGCCGCCGGGACGCCGACGACCTGCTCGTCGGGATGGTGTACGAGGCGATCGCGTCGCGCCGCGGACACCGCTAGAGAACGGATCGGCTCGACACCGGCTGAGGCGCCCCGGAGGTGCACCGAGCCAGGAGAGGAGTGCGCGTGGCCGGACCGACCAGCACCGCCGAGCGCGGCGCGGACGAGGATCTGGACTCCGGCCCGCCGCCCCGACGGCAGCTCCCCGGCCCCAGGGCGCTGATCGCCGCAGCGATCGCCCTGGCCTTGATCGGGGGCGCCTCGGTCTGGACCCTGTACGGCTCCTCATGGCTGCGGGCGGAGCAGGTCTCCGTGTCGGGCACCCGGGTGCTGACCGAGACCCAGGTGCGCGAGGCGGCCGCCGTGCCGCTCGGCGATCCGATGGTCTCCGTCGACCTCGACGCGATCGAGTCGCGGCTGCTCAGGAAATTGCCCCGAATCGACTCGGTCGAGGTGGCCCGCTCCTGGCCCCATGACATCGGGCTGAAAGTGAGCGAACGTACTCCGGTTCTGATTGTCGAAGCGGCCGGAAATTCGGGCAACTACGTCGAAGTGGACGCGAAAGGGGTGCGTTATGCCACGGTTTCACGCGCCCCTGAAGGTGTTCCCGTCCTGGAATTGGCGGCGTCCCGGTCGGGTTCGTCGTCCGCCAGTGTGCGGCGCTTCGGTGAGGACCGGCTCGTACGGGAGGCCGTGCGGGTCGCCGACGCGATTCCGGCCGCGATCGCGCACGAGACCCTGGTCGTCAAGGTCCGCTCCTACGACGCCATCTCGCTGGAGTTGAGCGGAGACCGTACGGTCGCGTGGGGGAGCGCGGAGAGGGGGCGTGCGAAGGGCCGCGCGCTCACCGCTCTGTTGAAAGCGGCCCCCGGCGCGGCGCACTTCGACGTGAGTGTCCCCACCGCGCCCGCGTCATCAGGGAGTTGACGCACATCTGCGCAGGCCAGCACCCTGGTTGGGCACCGCTACGGCTGATCACATAGGGTGAAAAGAAAAACGGGAGGTTCGGCGTGTTCGTTGAACGGGCGCCACTTGTCGACTTAGTGTCCTGTTCGGAAGAGTCCAAGGAACAGTCACACTGGTAACCCTAAACTTCAGCGTTAGGGTTCGGGTCGGCGTTCGGACCGTCCCACTTCGGCATCAGTCGTCGGCTCGCGGGTACCCCGCGAAGCGGCGACACGTAACTCGAGGCGAGAGGCCTTCGACGTGGCAGCACCGCAGAACTACCTCGCAGTCATCAAAGTCATCGGTGTCGGCGGCGGTGGTGTCAATGCCATCAACCGGATGATCGAGGTCGGTCTCAAGGGCGTCGAGTTCATCGCCATCAACACCGACGCGCAAGCTCTGTTGATGAGCGACGCCGACGTCAAGCTCGACGTCGGCCGGGAACTCACCCGCGGACTCGGCGCCGGCGCCAACCCGGCCGTCGGCCGGAAGGCCGCCGAGGACCACCGCGAGGAGATCGAGGAGGTCCTCAAGGGGGCCGACATGGTCTTCGTGACGGCCGGCGAGGGCGGCGGCACCGGCACCGGCGGCGCGCCCGTCGTGGCCAACATCGCCCGCTCCCTCGGCGCGCTCACCATCGGCGTGGTCACCCGCCCCTTCACCTTCGAGGGCCGCCGCCGCGCCAACCAGGCCGAGGACGGCATCGCCGAGCTGCGCGAAGAGGTCGACACCCTCATCGTCATCCCGAACGACCGGCTGCTCTCCATCTCGGACCGCCAGGTCTCGGTGCTGGACGCGTTCAAGTCGGCCGACCAGGTCCTGCTCTCCGGTGTCCAGGGCATCACCGACCTGATCACCACCCCCGGTCTGATCAACCTCGACTTCGCCGACGTCAAGTCGGTCATGTCCGAGGCCGGTTCGGCCCTCATGGGCATCGGCTCGGCCCGCGGCGACGACCGCGCGGTGGCCGCCGCCGAGATGGCGATCTCCTCGCCGCTCCTGGAGGCCTCCATCGACGGCGCCCGCGGCGTCCTGCTCTCCATCTCCGGTGGCTCGGACCTCGGCCTCTTCGAGATCAACGAGGCCGCCCAGCTGGTCAGCGAGGCCGCGCACCCCGAGGCCAACATCATCTTCGGCGCGGTCATCGACGACGCCCTCGGCGACGAGGTCCGGGTCACGGTCATCGCGGCCGGCTTCGACGGCGGCCAGCCCCCGGCCAAGCGGGACAACATCCTCGGCTCGGCCGCGGCCAAGCGCGAGGAGCCCGCCCCGGCGCGGCCCGCCGAGAGCCGCCCGTCCTTCGGCTCGCTCGGCAGCGTCAAGCCGAAGGAGGAGCCGGCGGCGCCCGCCCCGGAGCCGGTGAACGAGGTTCCGGTCGCCCCGCCGGTCCCGCCGTCCCGGTCCTACTCGGACAGCGCCGCGGAGGAGCTGGACGTTCCGGACTTCCTCAAGTGATAGGACAGCGCGAGAACGTGAGCGGCGCGCACTTCGCCTTCACCGACAGGTGGGGCGGGGTGAGCGCCGCTCCGTATGCGGAGCTCAATCTCGGGGGTGCGGTCGGGGACGACGTCACCGCCGTGACGACCAACCGGGAGCTGGCGGCCAAGTCGCTGGGCCTGGAGCCCGACCGGGTCGTCTGGATGAACCAGGTGCACGGCGCGGACGTGGCCGTGGTCGACGGACCGTGGGGCGCCGGATCCGACGCCGGCTCCGGCCCTGAGTCCGACCTCGCTTCCCACCCCGACTCCGACTCCTGCTCCGTCTCCGGCGGCATCCCGGCCGTCGACGCGATCGTCACCACGCGGCGCGGTCTCGCGCTCGCCGTCCTCACCGCCGACTGCGTGCCCGTCCTGCTGACCGACCCCGTCGCCGGGGTCGCCGCGGCCGCCCACGCCGGTCGGCCCGGCATGATCGCCGGGGTGGTTCCCGCGGCCGTACACGCCATGACCGAACTCGGCGCCGACCCGTCCCGGATCGTCGCCCGGACCGGACCCGCCGTCTGCGGCCGGTGTTACGAAGTACCGGAGGCGATGCGCGCCGAGGTGGCCACCGTCGAGCCGGCGGCGTACGCCGAGACCAGTTGGGGCACGCCCTCCGTGGATGTGTGCGCCGGAGTGCACGCACAGTTGGAGCGCCTCGGAGTGCGCGACCGGGAGCAGTCGCCCGTGTGCACGCTGGAGTCGAGTGATCACTTCTCGTACCGTCGCGACCGCGCCACAGGGCGACTCGCGGGATATGTCTGGCTGGGCTGAGGGGCATGACCGACCGTAGGGCACAACTCGCCGGAAACCTGGCGAAGGTGGAGGAGCGCATCGCGGCGGCGTGCGTGGCCGCGGGCCGCAAGCGGGACGAGGTGACCCTGATCGTGGTCACCAAGACCTACCCGGCGAGCGATGTGCGGATCCTGTCGGAACTCGGTGTGCGCCACGTCGCCGAGAACAAGGACCAGGACGCGGCCCCCAAGGCGGCCGAATGCTCGGATCTATCCCTTGTGTGGCACTTCGTGGGCCAGTTGCAGACCAACAAGGTCCGTTCTGTGGTGCGTTACGCGGATCTCGTGCAGTCCGTCGATCGTTCCAGGCTTGTCACGACTCTGTCCAAAGAGGCCGTTCGGGCCGGCCGTGAGGTGGGATGTCTCATCCAGGTCGCGCTCGACGCCGACGAGAGCGGCCGCGGGGAGCGAGGAGGTGTCGGTCCGGGCGGAATCGAAGAGTTGGCCGACCTCCTGGCGGAGTCGCCGGGGGTGCGGGTCGATGGTCTGATGACCGTCGCGCCGCTCACCGGGGAGTACGCCGGACGCCAACGGGCCGCGTTCGAGCGGTTGATGGATTTGTCGACCGACCTGCGCCGAGCCCATCCGGCTGCGAACATGGTCTCCGCAGGGATGAGTGCGGACCTCGAGGATGCCGTGGCGGCCGGAGCGACACATGTACGCGTCGGCACTGCGGTACTCGGAGTCCGTCCCGGGCTCGGGTAACGTCGCCAAGAAGTCGGACCACAGCAGAAAATATGGTCATTCCGTCGAGAGGCGGGCGCAACGACCTCGTGGATCGCGGGCACTTGGGAAGTCGTCAGTCGATCCACCACAGAGCGGAGGACTCAGAGCATGGCCGGCGCGATGCGCAAGATGGCGGTCTACCTCGGCCTCGTGGAGGACGATGGGTACGACGGCAGGGGATTCGACCCCGATGACGACTTCGAGCCCGAACTCGACCCGGAGCCGGAGCGGGACCACCGCCGGCACGACCCGGTGCATCAGTCACATCAGTCACACCAGTCCCAGAGGGATGAATCGGTGCGAGTGGTGCAGCCCCCGGTGCAGCGCGAACCGGTGGCGCATGCCACTTCGCTCCCCGCGGAATCGGTGCGACCCGCCCGGATCGCGCCCGTGGCGTCCATCACACAAGAACGTTCGAGTCTGGAGAAGAACGCACCGGTGATCATGCCCAAGGTCGTGTCCGAGCGAGAGCCGTACCGGATCACCACATTGCACCCGCGGACCTACAACGAGGCCCGTACCATCGGGGAACACTTCCGTGAGGGCACCCCGGTGATCATGAATCTGACTGAGATGGACGACACAGATGCGAAGCGACTTGTCGACTTTGCGGCCGGTTTGGTGTTTGGTCTTCACGGCAGCATCGAGCGGGTGACGCAGAAGGTGTTCCTGTTGTCGCCTGCTAACGTCGATGTCACGGCGGAGGACAAGGCCCGCATCGCAGAGGGCGGGTTCTTCAACCAGAGCTGAGACGTACGACCGGAACAGCGGTAGAGCAACACGGAATTGGGGAGAGGGAAACACCGGACATGAGCGTGGTCTTGACGATCCTCTACATCGCGCTGACGGTGTTCTTCATCGTGTTGATCTTCCGGTTGGTCATGGACTACGTCTTCCAGTTCGCCCGCTCATGGCAACCTGGCAAGGCGATGGTGGTCGTTCTGGAGGCCACCTACACTGTCACCGATCCACCGCTCAAGCTTCTGCGGCGGTTCATTCCGCCGCTGCGTCTCGGGGGCGTGGCGCTCGACCTGTCCTTCTTCGTGCTGATGATCATCGTTTTCATCCTGCGTGCGGTGGTAGCCAGCGGGATGGGAGCGGTGTGAGAGATGCGGTCTTGCCGAATGCCGACGACTACGTTGAGGTGAAGAGATGCCGTTGACCCCCGAGGACGTGCGGAACAAGCAGTTCACGACCGTCCGCCTCCGAGAAGGCTATGACGAGGACGAGGTCGATGCCTTCCTCGATGAGGTCGAAGCCGAACTGACGCGCCTGCTCCGCGAGAACGAGGACCTGCGCGCCAAACTGGC
This sequence comes from Streptomyces sp. MB09-02B, assembly GCF_033794485.1. Taxonomy (NCBI): domain Bacteria; kingdom Bacillati; phylum Actinomycetota; class Actinomycetes; order Kitasatosporales; family Streptomycetaceae; genus Streptomyces; species Streptomyces sp. MB09-02B. The sequence continues at coordinate 1,398 of NZ_JARGEE010000198.1, read as the reverse complement.
CGCGGCCACGCGAGCCGCTGCCCAGAATCAGCAGAACATGCGCAAGCCCCCGGAGCCGCAGGACCAGCAAGGCGGCATGCAGCAGGGTGGCATGCAGCAGCAGGGCGGTATGCAGCAGCAGGGCGGTATGCAGCAACAGGGCGGTATGCAGCAGCAGGGTATGCGAGGTCCCGGTGGACCCGTACCCGCCGGCATATCGGGCCCGCCGCAGCAGATGGGGGGCCCCATGGGTGGCCCGCCCCAGCTGCCGAGCGGTGCTCCGCAGCTGCCCGCCGGCCCTGGTGGCCAGGGGCAGCAGGGTCCCGGCCCGATGGGTCAGGGACCGATGGGCCAGGGCCCCATGGGTCAGGGCCAGATGCAGCCGCAGATGGGCCAGGGCCAGATGGGCCAGGGTCCCATGGGCGGCCAGCCTCCTATGCAGCAGCAGATGGGCGGTCCGATGGGCGGCCCCATGGGTGGTCCGATGGGCGGCCCCGGTCAGGGTCCCGGCGGCGACAGCGCGGCCCGCGTGCTCTCGCTGGCCCAGCAGACCGCCGACCAGGCGATCGCCGAGGCCCGTTCCGAGGCCAACAAGATCGTCGGTGAGGCCCGTAGCCGCGCCGAGGGTCTGGAGCGGGACGCCCGTGCCAAGGCCGACGCCCTGGAGCGGGACGCGCAGGAGAAGCACCGCGTCGCGATGGGCTCCCTGGAGTCCGCCCGCGCCACGCTGGAGCGCAAGGTCGAGGACCTGCGTGGCTTCGAGCGCGAGTACCGCACGCGTCTGAAGTCCTACCTGGAGTCGCAGCTGCGTCAGCTGGAGACCCAGGCGGACGACTCGCTGGCCCCGCCGCGCACTCCGGCGACCGCGTCGCTGCCGCCGTCCCCGGCGCCCTCCATGGCTCCGGCCGGCGCGAGCGCTCCGTCGTACGGCGGCAACCCGGGTGGCATGGGTGGAGGCATGGGCGGTGCCCCGGCTCCGGCCGCGCCCTCGTACGGCGGTCAGCAGCAGATGTCTCCGGCCATGACCCAGCCGATGGCTCCGGTCCGGCCGCAGGGCCCCTCTCCGATGGGGCAGGCTCCCTCGCCGATGCGTGGGTTCCTCATCGACGAGGACGACAACTGACGATTACTGGTACGCCGTAGGCGTCGGCAGCGTTCAGGGCGGGGCCCCGGATTTTTGATCCGGGGCCCCGCCCTTTGTCGTGCGGGTGTGGGCGGATGTTCGACGTGCGCAACGCCGAAGGCCCGGGGCACCGGATTTCTTCGGTGCCCCGGGCCTTCGTGGGTTGCCCTGTGGCGGGTGCCGGGCGGGGGTGGGTCTCGCTCACCGGCGCTTGCCGGGTGCCGTTGCGCCCACCCTCCCCCACTCTCGGCTTCGCTCGAGCGGGAGGTACCCCCATCGCCCCAGCGGCCCGATTG
>NZ_JARGEE010000197.1:0-16887 GCF_033794485.1 Streptomyces sp. MB09-02B | reverse complement strand
GTCGGGGGGCGGCTCCGGTGGGGGCTGTTCGCGCAGTTCCCCGCGCCCCTGAGAAGCAGGGACTGCCCGCGTGGCCCGGAGTCGGCGCCGTCCGGGGCGAAGGGCTCAGCGGAGCAGGAGTTGCAGGCCGCCCACGATCGTCGCCGCGATCACCAGCTGCTCGAACAGCTTCTGGTTGATGCGGTTCACCGCCCACTTGCCGAGGAACGCGCCCGGGACGACGAACAGGGCCAGCGCGGCGTCCAGCAGCAGCGAGTGCCCGTCGATGAGTCCTAGGCCCACGCTGAACGGGACCTTGGAGACGTTGACGATGAGGAAGAAGAACGCCGACGTGCCGAGAAAGCCGAGCTTCCGGAAGCCCGCGGAGAGCAGGTACATGGACATCACGGGACCGCCGGCGTTGGCGACCATGGTGGTGAAGCCGCCGAGTACGCCGTACGAGCGGGCCTTGGCGCGGCCGGCGCGGGTGGTGATCGCGTCGGGTTCGTCGTCCTTGTCGGCCGTGCGGCGGCGCCGGACGGTGACGGCCGCCATCAACAGCAGGATCGCGCCGATGGAGGTGCGGACGATTCCGTCGTCGGCCCGGACCAGGAACAGCGTGCCGAGGACGACGCCGGCGCCGACCGCCGGGAAGAGCTTCCAGAGCGTGGGCCAGTGGGCGTGCCTGCGGTAGGTGAGCACCGCGAGGACGTCGCCGACGATGAGGATGGGCAGGAGGACGCCGGTCGAGGCGCGGGCGGGCAGGACCGCCGCGAAGATCGCGAGGCTGACCGTGTTGGCACCGCTCACGGCGGTCTTCGAGAAGCCGACGAGCAGGGCGGCGAAGGCGAGGGCCGCGAACTGGGCCGTGGACAGGTGCCAGAGAGTCATCGTGTTCATGCGGGGTCCGATGCTATGCGCACCTATCGGCGGCCGACAGGATCGTCTCGCCAGTTGGCCCTGCCGCCGCACGGTCCGTACCTCGGGCTCCTCGCCGCCGCGCGGGCCGGTGCTTTCGCCCCGGACGGCCCATGGACCATCGTCCGGCGGGCTGGCAAGATCCCCCGGGTACCTTCACCGACGTAGTTGGAGGAGTCATGGCCGACTCGCGCGAGCACAGCTTCGCCGGTACGCGGGGCGGTGTCACCGCGCGGGAATGGCCGTGCGAGGGGGCGCGGTACGTCGTGCTCCTGGTGCACGGCTACGGGGAGCACATCGGTCGGTACGAGCATGTGGCCGACGCCCTGGTGCGGCACGGCGCGGCGGTGTTCGGTCCCGATCACAGGGGGCACGGCAGGTCGGCGGGCGAGCGGGTGCTGGTCGAGGACTTCGAGGACGTGGTCTCCGATGTGCACGCCGTGGAGGTGCTGGCGCGGGCCGCGTACCCGGGGCTGCCGGTGGTGCTGATCGGTCACTCCCTGGGCGGTCTGATCGGCGCGCGGTACGCCCAGCGCTACGGTGCCGGGCTCGCGGCGGTCGTCCTGTCCGGGCCGCTGATCGGGATCTGGGAGCCGCTGCGGGCGCTGCTCGCGCCGCCCGAGGTGCCCGAGGTACCGCTCGACCCGAAGCTGCTCTCGCGGGACATGGCGGTCGGCGCCGCGTACGCGAACGATCCGCTGGTGTGGCACGGCCCGTTCAAGCGGCCGACGCTGGAGGCGATCGACCGCACGCTGGAAACGATCTCGAAGGGCGGGTCCATCGGCCCGCTGCCGCTGCTGTGGCTGCACGGCGACGACGACCGGATCGTGCCGCTGCCCGGCAGCCGTACGGGGATCGAGGAGCTCCGCGGGGCCGAGTGGACCGAGCGCGTCTACCCGGGCGCCCGGCACGAGGTGTTCAACGAGACGAACCGGAGCGAAGTGCTCGCGGACGTCACGGAGTTCGTGGATGGCGTACTGGGTCGCTGAGCCCGCGTTTTCCGTCGTCCGCGCTGGGCACCCGGCCCCGCATGGAGTGGTTGCGGAGAGCGGCCTGCGTGGGAGAGGACCCCGAACTGTTCTTCCCCGTGGGCACCACAGGACCGGCGCTCGACGACGTCGCCGCCGCCAAACGCGTCTGTGGCCGCTGCCCGGTGCGCCGCGAGTGCCTCATGTGGGCGCTCGGCAACGGGCAGACGGCCGGCGTGTGGGGCGGCATGGGCGAGGAGGAACGCACCGACCTGCTCCGCAGAACCGGGAGCGCCGACGCCGCCCGGCACGAGGCGCTCGCCGGCACGAAGCGATGAGGAGTGACGCGTAGATGACGATGGTGAGGAGCACGCTTCCCGAGCCCGCCCGCCGGATCGCGGGCGATGCGCTGCAGGAGAGCCTGGTGGATCTGCTGGGACTCTCGCTGATCGGGAAGCAGGCCCACTGGAACATCGTGGGACCGAGGTTCCGTTCGATCCACCTGCAGCTCGACGAGGTGGTGTCCACGGCACGGTCCTACGCCGATCAGGTCGCCGAACGCGCGGCCGCGCTCGGGGTCTCCCCGGACGGCCGGCCGGAGATCGTGGCGGCACGGTTCGATCTGCAGGGGCCGAAGGAGGGCTGGCTGCGGGACACCGAGGTCGTACGGCTGCTGGTGGGGGCGCTGGAGGAGGCGATCGGACGGCTTCGGAAGCGGATCGACGCGACCGAGGAGGCCGACAAGGTCACCCAGGACCTGCTGATCTCGCTCACCTACGAGTTGGAGAAGCAGCGCTGGATGTTCGAGGCCGAGAACTGGCCGCGCGAGGACTGACGCCGGCACGACGTACCGCGTCGGCCGTACAAGTGCCTAGTCGACGACCGCGGGCCGCCGGTGCCCCCGACCGCTGTACGGCGGTCGGGGGCACCGGCGGCCCGGTGTGTCACGTGGTTCGTCAGGTGGTGCTCTTCCTGGCCGCTACCGCCGCGAGCAGCCGGTCGCGTGATTCCTCGACCAGGCGACGGACCCGGTCGACGTCGGCCAGCAGCCTTCCGTCGCGCTTGCGGATCACGCCGTCGACGATGACCGTGTCGACGTTGGAGACGTCCGCGCCGAGCGTCACGGCGGCGGTGGCGTCGTGCACGGGCGCCATGTTGAGGGCGGTGGCGTCGAGGGCGACGACATCGGCGCGCTTGCCGGGGCTGAGGGAGCCGGTACGGTCCTCCAGGCCGGCCACGTGGGCGCCGTTGAGCGTGGCGATCTCCAGCATCTGACGTGCCGTCAACATGCTGGCCGGCACAGGTAGGTTGGCCTGCCAGCAGTCGGCGTTGACCCGGGCCCGTTCGGCGCCGAAGGCGGCCCGGATCTGGGTGAACATGTCGCCGGGCACGGTGGTGACGACGTCGATGCTGAGGGACGGCCGCAGCCCGTGCTCGATCGCCTGCATGACCGGCGGCCAGCCGTGCCCCATCTGGGTCTCCACCTGGGCGGCGATGGAGACCGTTCCGCCGCTGTCGGCCACCATCCGCCACTCGTCCTCACCGAGGTAGCAACAGTGGACGTAGGTGGTGTCGGGGCCGAGCAGGCCCATCTGGTGCAGCCGCCTGACCATGCCGAAGCGTCCGGCCAGGCGGCCCATGGCGACGTGCACGGTGATCGGGATGCCCAGCTCGCGGGCGAGTCCCCACTCCCGCTGGACGACGTCGTCGGTGCAGAAGCCGGGCCCCCGGGTCGCCAGGGCCATGGTGAGGAGGCCGCTGTCGGAGGTGAAGTGCTCGCCGCGGATGCGGCGCACGTCGTCGCCGGGTACCGCGATCCTGCTGTCGAACCAGTAGTCGGCGAGGGAGGTGTTGGCGCTGCCGTACGCGTACTGGGCCCGGATGCCGGTCTCGGCCAGGGCCTGGATCGCGGCGTCCGGGTGCTCGGGCGTGTTGTTGATGTGGGACCAGTCGACGAGGGTGGTGATGCCCGCGTTGAGGCACTCCAGGGTGCCGGCCAGGTTGCCCGCGTACACGTCTTCGGGGGTGTAGACGGGCGCGAAGGTGTCGAGGACGTCGACGAAGTAGTCGTCGAGGGTGGCGTCGGGGGCGCAGCCGCGGAGCGGCGCCTCCCAGGTGTGACGGTGGGTGTCGACGAAGCCGGGGATGACGATGCGGCCGGTCATGTCGAGCACCTCGGCGTCCACGTCCGCGTCGATGTGCGGCTCGACCGCCGTGATCGTGCCGTCCTCGACGAGGATGTCACCCCGTGGCAGGTCACCGATGGCCGGATCCATGGTGACGACATGGCCCGAGCGCAGGAGCATCCGTGTGGTCATCGCCGTTCCTCCTGGAGGTGGGTCCGATTGCAAGCTGACGGGTTGTCAGTATGCGGCGCGGTCGCGGACCGTCGGCATGACCCGGCCGACGGTGGGGACGACCCGCTCCCGGAGGGTGTGGGCGAACGGCGGCGGCACGCACTACCCCGCCGCGCGCGGCCGGTGTCGAGCGCGATCATCAAGGGCTCCGGAGGAGTGTCGAAACCCCAGGCGACGCAGGCGACTTCGGCCGCACGGCGAGCGGGCGTCGACGCTCGCCGTGCGGAGGCACGGCGGGCGACACCCGTCGTCGGGAGGCACCGAAGTCACACGGATGCACACGGCACCGGGGCTGGCGAAGAGAGGGCGGCCTCTGGTGCGGCACCTCAGGGGTCGGGAAACCGTCAGCCTCGACGGAGCGCGGCGTCGGGCGGGGGCCCGGCCGCACGCTGACGTGCGCTACACAGTGCGCTGTTGACCCGGGGCAGATCGACGGCGCGGTCGGCGCAGAGCGGCACGCAACCGTGGCGGCGCCATACGGCGGGCCTCTTGGTCGCGTCCTTGTCCGGCACCTTCGTCTTCCGGCCCTGTGGGCCTCGTGCTCATCGGGTGGCCGTAAGCGATCCAGGCCCGGCAGGCCGCTGTCAACGCCAGTCCAGCACATGGGACTCCTGTCCGTCTGTCGATACACCCTGGTCCGGGACGTGGGAGGCCCAGTCCAGGATCTGTACGGCCGCGCCGGCCGCCTCCAGCCCCCGACAGTGGGCGTGGTGACGGCGGGCGATGCCGTCGAGGTCGAGGTGGGGGCCGAAGGCGGGATGGGCGGCCAGGCGGCGCGCGTACGCCCACAGGTGCGGGTGGTCGGCGACGCGGTGCACGGCTGCGGCGTCCAGGTGCCAGCGGTGCACGGTGTCGAGGCGCACCAGGGCCACCCACAACTCGACGTCCGCGACGGTGAGTTCGTCTCCGAGGACATACCTCTGTCCGGCTAGCCGGGCGTCCAGGGAGCGCAGGGTACGCAACAGGGAGTCGAGGGCGTCGCGGCGTTCCAGGTCGTCGGCGTCGGCCCGTCCGGCACGCTGCGCCGCCCCGTCCATGCCCTGCTCACAGAGGCGCGCTACGCCCTCGATCTCGGCCTCCGCGCCCTCCGGGTAGAGCGTGGGCCGGTCGGCGCCGAAGCGACGGGCGAGGTCGCGCATGATGTCGGGGGCGTGGGTGCTGACGATGCGTCCGGACCAGTCGTCGCTGAGCACCGGCGCCAGGGCCGCTCCGGGGTAGCGGTGGGCGCTCGCCTCGTACAGCGGGCGCAGCGCGGAGTGTTCGCCGTCCGGGCCGTCGGGCACGGCGGGCAGGAGGGTCACGGGACAGACGTCCGTGAGCCCGAGGAGGCTGTGGACGACGGCGATGCGCAGGGCGCCCGGACAGGAGAGCGACAGATGGAGCCGGTAGCGGCGCGGCACGGCGTAGTGGCCACTGCGCGCGTCGCAGCCGATCCGGCCCCGGAAGGAGGGCAGGGGCCGCGGCGACGGGACGGCGTTCAGGGCGTGGACCGGCATGGCGGACATGTGTCTCCCCAGGGGTTCTGGTGCGTGGTGGCGCGGCGGCGCAACGAAGCGAGGAACGGTGGTGACGCGAGTACACGGACGCGCGAGCGTGCGGCGTGCCACGCCGGCGGCTCGGGTCGGCCGGTCGGCTAGGCCCGGTCGGCTCGGGTCGGCTCGGTCGGCTCGGTCAGCTCAAGGGGCTTCCGGCGCTGCAGACGCGCAGCAGATCGATGTGGAGGCGGGAGGTCAGCAGAAGGGACTGCCGGCGCGTGCGCGGCACACGAGTGACCACCGGCTCCAGACGCCCCATCATTCCCTACCCGTTCACTAGGAAATACCCCACCTGGAGTGTCGGACCGCTCACGCCCCGCGTCAAGAGGGTGTCCGGGGATTGGGCGCGTCGTCCGAGGGGTGGACATCATCCTGGAGCTTCCTCGGGTCCTCACGGCGGGCGTGCGGGGCGTGCAGGTCGAGTTCGTAGGCGACCCGGATCAGCGGGACGTGGGTGAACGCCTGGGGAAAGTTGCCCAGTTGGCGGCGGGCGCGGGGGTCGTACTCCTCGGCGAGCAGTCCGACGTCGTTGCGCAGCTCCAGCAGCCGTTCGTACAGCGCGCGGGCCTCGTCCTCGCGGCCGATCACCAGCAGGGCGTCCGCGAGCCAGAAGGAGCAGGCGAGGAAGGCCCCCTCGCCGCCGGTGAGGCCGTCCGGCGAGTCGGCGGTGCCCGCCGTGTAGCGGGCCACCAGCCCGTCGGAGAGGAGTTCGCGCTGGACGGCCTCGACGGTGCCGACCACCCGCGGGTCGTCCGGCGGCAGGAACCCGGTCTGCGGGATCTGCAGCAGCGCGGCGTCGAGTTCGCGGGACCCGTACGACTGGGTGAAGGTGTTGCGCACCGGGTCGTAGGCCTGCTCGCAGACCTCACGGTGGATGCGGTCACGGACCTCGCGCCATCTCTCCACCGGGCCGGGACGGCCGTGCGCCTCCGCCAGCCGGACCGCCCGGTCGAAGGCGACCCAGCACATCACCTTGGAGTGCGTGTAGTGGCGGGGGGCGCCCCGCATCTCCCACAGCCCCTGGTCGGGCTCGGTCCAGGCCCGTTCCAGGTGCTCCAGGAACACCGCCTGGAGCGACACCAGATGCTTGCGGGGGCGCAGCCCGCAGCCGATCGCCAGATGGATGGCGTCCATCACCTCACCGGGTACGTCGAGCTGCCGCTGCCCGGCGGCCGCGTTGCCGATCCGCACCGGGCGCGACCCTTCGTAGCCCGGCAGCCAGTCGGCCTCCCACTCGGTGAGCCGCCGCTCCCCCGCGATGCCGTACATGATCTGCACGTCCTCGGGCCGTCCCGCCACCGCCCGCTCCAGCCAGGCTCGCCACGCGTCCGCCTCGGCCTTGAAACCGCTGCGCAGGAGGGCTTCCAGCGTCATGCCCGCGTCCCGCAGCCAGCAGAACCGGTAGTCCCAGTTCCGGACGCCCCCGATCTCCTCCGGCAGGGAGGTGGTCGGGGCGGCGACGATGCCACCGGTCGGCTGGTACGTCAGGGCCTTGAGCGTGATCAGGGAGCGGGCGACGGCGTCACGGTAGGGCCCGTCGTAGGTGAGCGCGCGCAGCCAGCGCCGCCAGTACGACTCGGTGCTGCGCAGTGCCTCGAAAGGGTCCACCTGGTGCGGTGCGGACAGGTGGGAGGGGTGCCAGGTCAGCACGAAGGGGATCCGTTCGCCCGCCGTGACCGGGAACACCGCGGTGTGGGCCGTGCCGTGGCCGACCGGCCGCACGGGGGTGCGCAGCCACACGGACTCGGGTCCGGCGGTGCCCGTCAGCGCGCCGCCGCGGCGGCGCATCCAGGGCAGGACACGGCCGTAGTCGAAGCGGAGCCGCAGGTCCATCCGCATGTCGACGGTGCCGGAGAGACCTTCGACGATGCGTACGACGCTGGGGGCGCCGGTCTTGCGGCACGGCATGAAGTCGGTGACCAGGACCTGGCCGGCGGCTGTCTCCCACTCCGTCTCCAGGATCGCCGTGTCGTCCCGGTAGCGGCGGCGGGCGTAGGGGCCGTTCTCGTCGGCGGGGGCGATGCGCCAGCGTCCGTTGTCCTCGTCGCCGAGCAGGGCGGCGAAACAGGCGGGCGAGTCGAAGCGGGGGAGGCAGAGCCAGTCGATGCTGCCGTCCTTGCCCACGAGGGCGGCGGTGAGGAGGTCGCCGATGAGGGCGTAGTCCTCGATGCGGCCGGGCTGTCCTGGCATGGGGTCAGTTTCGGGGGCCAGGGGGTGTGCGGCATGTGGGGCGGAGCGTTCGAGTTCCCGTCGTGGCGGACCCGTGCGCGGGAGGAGTGGCGAGGCTCCGGCCCGGTACTCGGCCAGGAGGGTGACCGGGCGAGGGGGCGGAAGGTGAGGGCGTGACAGAGGTTCTTCACCTGCCGGACGGCCGCGGGCAACGCGACGGCAAGGACCGCTCCCTCGCACGGTCCGAGGCTGCTCACGACCCTGTTCCGAGCACCGCGTACCACGTACGGAGTTCCGACGGCTCGACTGCGACACCGGTGAACGCCCACGGAGAGGACCGGCTCTTGAACGCCTCCACGAAAGCCCTGGAGATCCGCCCGACCGAGCGGATCCGTACCCTCGCGGACATCCTCTCCGGCAGGATCACGGCGAGCGAGGCCGCGCACCGCCACGGCCTCCCGGTGCGGGTCGTCCGGCAGTGGCTGCGGGAGATCCCGGTGGCCGCGCCGAGGGACGCGACGGCCGGAGCCGAGCCCGCGGACCAGGCGGACCACACGGACCAGGCGGACCACATGGACCAGGCGGACCACATGGACCACGCGGACCACGCGGACCACGCGGACCAGGCGGACCAGGCAGCTTCAGGGAGCCGAACGGACCCGGCGGACCCGGCGGACCCGGTGGACCCGGTGGACCCGGTGGACCGAGTGGACCGAGTGGACCGAACGGCGCGCGGCACCGCGGCGCCCGCGCGAGCGGACCGGCGGCCGCTGCCCCGCTGCCGGGTGGTCGTCGACGAGATGGTGCAGGGGCTCGGGCTCTGATCGCTTCTTCAGCCGCTACGCTCCCCGCCATCCAGGCTGCCCAACACCCGCCCCATGGACGTCAGTTCGTCTCATGGTTCCGCGCTCGGCGCCCCCGCAGAAGCAGCACGGCGTGCGCCTCGTGCCGCACCCGCGGCCCAGACACCCGGCGGCGGCCGCCCACAGCCTCTGCCGGGGGTATTTCGTGACGCAGCGCCATGTGACATAGTACTGGCGTGACCGAGCGACTGACCTGCGACGTCGTGGTTGTCGGAGCGGGAATGGTGGGCGCGGCCTGCGCCCTGTACGCGGCCCGTGCGGGTCTGCGCGTCGTCGTGGTGGACCGCGGCCCGGTGGCCGGCGGCACGACCGGAGCCGGTGAGGGCAACGTCCTGGTCTCCGACAAGGAGCCCGGTCCCGAACTCGAACTCGCCCTGCTGTCCCACCGCCTGTGGGCGGAGCTGGCCGCAGAGCCGGGTCTGGGAACGGCGTTCGAGTACGAGCCCAAGGGTGGGGTCGTCGTGGCGTCCGCGCCGGAGGGGCTCGCCGCGCTGGAGCGGTTGGCCGCCGGGCAACGCGCCGCTGGGGTCGAGGCGATCACCGTTCCCGCCGGGCAACTCATCGATCTGGAACCGCACTTGGCGCCGGGACTCGCGGGCGGCGTCCACTACCCCCAGGACGCCCAGGTCATGCCCACCCTGGCCGCCGCCCATCTCGTACGGGCCTCCGGGGCCCGGCTGTTCACCGGCCGCACCGTGACCGAGGTGCTGCGCAACCGGGCCGGTGCCGTACGCGGCATACGGACCGACCGAGGCGACGTCCACGCCCCGGCGGTGGTGAACGCCGCCGGGACCTGGGGCGGTCACCTGGCCGCGCTCGCCGGAGTCGGCCTCCCGGTCCTCCCCCGGCGCGGCTTCGTGCTCGTCACCGAACCCCTGCCGCCGATGGTGCGGCACAAGGTGTACGCCGCCGACTACGTGGCCGACGTGGCCAGCGACTCGGCGGCGCTGCAGACCTCCCCGGTGGTCGAGGGCACGGCCGCCGGACCAGTGCTGATCGGCGCGAGCCGCGAACGGGTCGGCTTCGACCGGTCGTTCTCGCTCCCCGTCGCACGGGCGCTGGCGGCGGGCGCCACCCGGCTGTTCCCGTTCCTGGAAGAGGTGCGCGCGATGCGGACGTACGTCGGCTTCCGGCCGTACATGCCGGACCATCTGCCCGCGATCGGGCCGGACCCACGGGTGCCTGGCCTGTTCCACGCCTGCGGGCACGAGGGTGCCGGGATCGGGCTCGCCACCGGTACCGGGCATCTGATCGCCCAGGCACTCGGGGGCGGGACGCCCGATCTGGATCTCGCGCCGTTCCGCCCGGACCGGTTCGCGGAGGACGAGGGGGACGCGGCATGAACCCGCTGGAGCTGGCGCGGGCCGAGCCCGGGCCCGCCTTCACCGTCACCCTCGACGGACGTGTACTGGAGGCGCTGCCGGGCCAGACGGTCGCGGCCGCGCTCTGGGCTGCCGGGGTGACGTCCTGGCGCAGCACCCGGGGCGCGGGCCGGCCGCGAGGGATCTTCTGCGGCATCGGTGTCTGCTTCGACTGCCTGGTCACCGTCAACGAACGCCCTGGTCAACGGGCTTGTCTGGTGCCGCTCCGACCGGGCGACGCGATCCGCACCCAGGAGGGCACAGGCCATGAGCAGTGAACCCGGGGCGCCTCGTCTGACGGTCGTCGGCGCCGGCCCGGCTGGGCTCGCGGCGGCCCTGGCGGCGGCCGGACGCGGCGTACGGGTCACCGTGGTCGACGCGGCCCGGGCCGCCGGGGGCCAGTTCTACCGGCAGCCCTCGGCCGAACTCGGCGCCCGGCGCCCGCAGGTCCTGCACCACCAGTGGCGCACCTGGCAGCGGCTGCGCGACGGCCTCGCACGCGAGGTCGCCGCCGGGCGCGTCGTCCACCTCCCGGACCACCATGTCTGGTGCGTGGAGCGGCATGAGGACGGCCCCGCGCGCTTCACCGTGCACGCGCTGCTCGGGCCCGAGCAGGAGCGGCCCGTCGAGGTGCGCACGGACGCCGTCCTGCTCGCGACCGGCAGCTACGAGAAGGTGCTGCCCTTCCCCGGCTGGACCCTGCCGGGCGTGGTCACCGCCGGGGGCGCGCAGGCCATGCTGAAGGGCACGCTCGCGGTGTCGGGCCGTACGGCCGTCGTCGCCGGGACCGGCCCCCTGCTGCTGCCGGTGGCGACGGGGCTCGCGGCGGCGGGAGTCACGGTGGCCTCGCTGGTGGAGTCCGCCGACCCCAAGGCCCTGGCACGCAGGGCCGGAGCACTGGCCGGCCGGGCGGACAAACTCGCCGAAGGGGCCGGGTACGCGGCCGAGTTGCTGCGCCGCCGGGTGCGGACCCTCACCCGGCACACCGTCGTCGAGGCGCACGGGGCGGACCGGTTGGAGGCAGTGACCGTCGCCGCGCTCGACACCGGGGGCCGGGTCCGGCGCGGGACCGCTCGGCGAATCCCCTGCGACACGCTCGCCGTGGGGCACGGCCTGCTGCCGCACACCGACCTCGCCGAGGCGCTCGGCTGCCGGATCGAGCCCACCGGACCACACGTCTGGGTCGACGAGGAGCAGCGCACCGACGTGCCGGGCGTCTGGGCGGCGGGCGAGACCACCGGGATCGGCGGCGCCGCCCTCTCCCTCGCCGAGGGCCACATCGCCGGCCGGTCGGCCGCCGCCCGCCTGTGCGGCCGGGCGCCGGACCGGGGCGAGTGGGCCGGGGCCGCCAGGTCCCGTCGGGAGTTGCGGAAGTTCTTCGCCGTACTCGACTCCGTGTTCGTTCCGCCGGCGTACTGGGCCGAGCAGGTCACGGACGACACGGTCGTGTGCCGGTGCGAGGAGGTCACCGCCGGGGCCGTCCGCGAGGCCGTCGGGGAGCTGGGCGCCGGGGACGTGCGGACGGTGAAGCTGCTCACCCGTGCCGGGATGGGCTGGTGCCAGGGCCGGATGTGCGAGCACGCGGTCGCGGGCATCACCGGGTGCGAACCGGCCGTGGCCCGGCGGCCGTTCGCCCAGCCGGTGCCGTTGGGCGTACTGGCGCGGGCGGGCGAAACCGAGGACGACGACGGCCCCTAGGACCTCGTCACCGACGCGGACCGTGCCACCGAGCACCGAGCCCCCGGGCACCGAGCACCGAGCACCGAGCCGGCGTGACCCCGCCCGCCCCGCACCTCAGTGACATGTCACACCCCATCGCAACCGACGCATCGAGAGGGAACCCGATATGACCGGCACCCCGAACCACCCCTGGCGCGGCGTCCTCGTCGCCACCGCGCTCCCCCTGCGCGACGATCTCTCCGTCGACCACGACGCGTACGCCGAGCACTGCGCCTGGCTCGTCGAGAACGGCTGTGACGGTGTCGTACCGAACGGCTCGCTCGGCGAGTACCAGGTGCTGACGCCCGAGGAGCGCGCCGAGGTCGTCGAGACGGCCGTCGCCGCGATCGGTGGCGCCCGGGTGATGCCGGGGGTCGCCGCGTACGGTTCCGCCGAGTCCCGGCGCTGGGCCGAGCAGGCGCGGGACGCGGGCTGTGCGGCGGTGATGCTGCTGCCGCCGAACGCGTACCGCGCCGACGAGCGGTCCGTGCTCGCGCACTACGCCGAGGTCGCGAAGGCGGGCGTCCCGGTCGTGGCGTACAACAACCCCATCGACACCAAGGTCGACCTCGTCCCCGAACTGCTCGCCAAGCTGCACGGCGAGGGGTACATCCGGGCCGTGAAGGAGTTCTCCGGCGATGTCCGCCGGGCCTACCAGCTCGCCGAACTCGCCCCGGAACTGGACCTGTTGATCGGCGCCGACGACGTCCTGCTGGAGCTGGCGCTGGCCGGTGCCAAGGGCTGGGTGGCCGGGTACCCGAACGCACTGCCCGCCGCGACGGTGGAGCTGTACCACGCGGCCGTGGGCGGCGACCTCGCCACGGCGAAGGACCTCTACGCGCAGTTGCACCCACTGCTGCGCTGGGACTCCAAGGTCGAGTTCGTCCAGGCGATCAAGCTGTCGATGGACATCGTGGGGCGGCACGGGGGACGCTGCCGTCCGCCGCGCGTGGACCTGCTGCCGGAGCAGGAGGCCGTGATCCGCGCGGCCACCGAGAAGGCCGTCGCGGCGGGACTCGCGTAACCCACAGCAGAGAGGGAGGGCCGGTCATGCGCAGCAAGCTCGTCCTGCACGCCGTCGACTCGCACACCGAGGGCATGCCCACCCGGGTGATCACCGGTGGGGTCGGCACGATCCCCGGCGCGACGATGAACGAACGCCGGCTGTGGTTCCGTGAACACCGCGACGACATCAAGCAGTTGCTGATGAACGAGCCGCGCGGGCACGCGGCGATGAGCGGCGCGATCCTCCAGCCGCCGACCCGCCCCGACTGCGACTGGGGCGTGGTCTACATCGAGGTCTCCGGCTATCTGCCCATGTGCGGCCACGGCACGATCGGCGTGGCGACCGTGCTCGTGGAGTCCGGCATGGTCGAGGTGGTCGAGCCGGTCACCACCATCCGCCTCGACACCCCGGCGGGCCCGGTCGTGGCCGAGGTGGCGGTGGAGGACGGCGCCGCGAAGGCCGTCACCCTGCGGAACGTGCCGTCGTTCTCCGTCGGCCTCGACCGCAAGGCCACGCTCGCCGACGGCCGGACGGTGACCTACGACCTCGCGTACGGCGGCAACTTCTACGCGATCCTGCCGCTGGAGCAGTTCGGGCTGCCCTTCGACCGCGACCGCAAGGACGACATCCTGCGGGCGGGGCTCGACCTGATGGAAGCCATCAACGCGGAGGCGCAACCCGTGCATCCGGAGGACCCGTCGATCCACGGCGTCCACCACGTCCACCTCTACGCCCCGGGCGCCACCGCCCGGCACTCGCGGCACGCGATGGCCATCCACCCCGGCTGGTTCGACCGCTCCCCCTGCGGCACGGGCACCAGCGCGCGCATGGCGCAGCTCCACGCGCGCGGTGAACTCCCGCTGCACACCGAGTTCGTGAACGAGTCCTTCATCGGCACCCACTTCACCGGCAGACTGCTCGGCGAGACCGAGGTGGCCGGTGTCCCGGCCGTGCTCCCCAGCTTCACCGGCCGCGCCTGGGTCACCGGCACGGCACAGTACCTGCTCGACCCGTCCGACCCGTTCCCGTCCGGGTTCGTTCTCTAGGAGAGGCCCGATGGCCCTGACAGCCCCTGCCGCCGGTCCCGCCCTGCCGGTGCTCGGCGGCAAGAAGAACAGCTACCGCGAGCGCGTGGCCGACGCCCTGCGGGCCGCGCTGATCGCCGGTGAGCTGCGGCCGGGCGAGGTGTACTCGGCGCCCGCCCTCGCCGGCCGCTTCGGTGTGTCGGCGACGCCGGTGCGCGAGGCCATGCTGGATCTGGCCAAGGAGGGGCTGGTCGACACCGTGCCCAACAAGGGGTTCCGGGTCACCGTCGTCACCGAGCGGCAGCTCGACGAGTACACCCATGTCCGCTCGCTCATCGAGATCCCGACCACGGCAGGCCTGGCCCGGACCGCCGACCCGGTCTCCCTGGAGGCGCTGCGGCCCGCGGCCCGGGAGATCGTGGCCGCCGCGGCCGCCGGTGACCTCATCGCGTACGTCGAGGCCGACACCCGCTTCCATCTCGGCCTGCTCGCCCTCGCGGGCAACGCGCACCTCGTCGAGGTGGTCGGCGACCTGCGCAAACGCGCCCGCCTCTACGGCCTGACCGCGCTCGCCGAGTCGGGCCGGCTGCTGTCCTCGGCGCAGGAGCACCTGGAGCTGCTGGACGCGTTGCTCGCCCGCGACGAGGAGGCCGTACGCGCGGTGATGACGCGCCACCTCGGTCATGTGCGCGGAATGTGGGCCGCGCACGACTGATCGTCCGCGCCGCGCATGCGGGCGGAGTGGCGGGGGCATCTCTGACAGGTGTGATCGGAGCGACGCGCGCTCCGACTGACGTTGAAAGTATGATCGGCCAATGTCTGACATGACCGAAACCACGCCCGGCTGGCTGCCGTCCGACGAGCTCGAGTCGGCGCGCGCCCGGATGCCGATCCTGTACGTCGAGGCCGTGCCCGTGCGCGTCGACGACAGCGGCGAAGTCACCAGCATCGGGCTGCTGCTGCGCATCGGCCCGGACGGGACGGTCAGCCGCAACCTGGTCTCCGGCCGCGTGATGCACCACGAGCGGGTGCGGGACGCGCTCCTGCGCCACCTGGAGAAGGACCTCGGTCCGGTGGCGCTGCCCCGCGTCCCGTCGGCCCTGCAGCCCTTCACCGTCGCCGAGTACTTCCCGACGCAGGGCATCACCCCGTTCCACGACCCGCGTCAGCACGCGGTGTCGCTCGCCTACATCGTCCCGGTGGCCGGCGACTGCCGTCCCCGGCAGGACGCGCTGGACCTGGTGTGGTTCAGCCCGCAGGAGGCGGCGTCGGCCTCGGTCCAGAGCGAGATGCCGGGCGGCCAGGGAGTCCTGCTGAAGCAGGCCCTGGCCCACGTGGGCTGTCTGTCCTAGCGGGGGGACGGAGCGGCCGGGCTCAGGCTCTCCGGGCGAGGTACGTGTCGTGCGCGTTCCCGCTGAGCCTCGCCGCGGCGGGGGCCGCCAGTTCGGTCGCTGTGGCGCGGGCCACGGCTGCGCGGCCCGCTTCCCCGAGGGCGTCGGCGAGGCGGGCCTGCCCGAGCCAGTTGTAGGGGCTGTGGGGGCTCAGACCGGCGCGTTCGCCGAGCAGGCGACGGGCCAGGTCGTCCCGGCGTGCGCGAAGGGCCGCCTCCAGCAGGGTCCGCTGGACCGCGTCCCGCTGGGCGTGGCTGCCACCGAAGGTGTGCAGCCGGCGGCGGATCGGCCACAGCAGGTCCACCACGGTCGCGTGGTCCGCACGGGCGAACGCCACCAGCGCCTCGCACACGGGCAGCCCGATCTCGGCGGTCATCACGCGGTTGGTGTGGGGCCGCCCGCCTTCCTGGGCCGCCCGCAGCCAGCGCCGCCGGTCGGCGACGAACGCGTCGGCCGTGTCCAGCCGCCCCGCTCCCGCGAAGGCCATGACGGCGTGCACGTCGTTGAAGGCGTAGAAGGGCGGGTCCTCGCGGGCGGCCCACGCGTCGGCCAGGGCCTGCCAACGGGCGTCCTGGTCGCTGCCGTCCAGGAGGAACCGCCACAACAGCGAGGCGGCGTCGAGGAGTTCCATGACGAACCCGGACGAGTCCTGATGGTGCAGGACGGCGTCGTAGATCCGCAGGGCCGTGCCGGTGTCGCCCGCCTCCAGCGCGTACAGGGCGTAGTGCCACCAGCTGTGCACCGTCAGGAGGCTGCCGCTCGCCCAGCCGTCGAGGTGGGTGTGGAGGAAGTCGATCCCCTCGGCGAACCGGCCCTGCATCTCGTGCACATGGGCGACGGCGTGGATGGCCCAGATGTCATGGGGGTTCAGATCGACGGCGGCACGGGCCACCTCCTGGGCCCGGTCGTAGTGGCCCGACTCCTCCAGACCGAACGCGTACATGCCGAGCAGCGGCCCGCGGTGGGGATCGTCCGTGTCCCATGCCGGCAGGGCTCCGCCGATCCGGTCCCGCAGCCGCGTGGCGTCCCCGGTGAAGAAGTCGAGCTGATGGCCCACCGCCAGGGCGAGCGGATCACGCGGGCACTCCACGACCAGATCCTCCAGGACCTGACCAGCCAGTCCCAGATCGCCGCCGAGCCAGGCGTCCGCCGCCGCCATGTGGAGGCGCTCCCGCCGGGGCAGCGCCGAGCGGTCGAGTGAGGCGCCGAACTCCGTGAACGGGCGGCGCGCCTCTGCGGCGTCACGGGACTCGGTCCCGAGGACCCCCAGATAGGCCGAGAACACTTGTGCCATCGGTGCGGTCGGCGACGCGGCCACCGCGTCCGCGACGGCGGTCGGGAAGTCGGGCCGGAAGAACAACAGCCCCTCCACGGCCCGGTCCAGATGCCCCGCACCCTCGGCGGTGCACTCGTGGAGGCGGTTTCCGTACCGGTCGGTCACCATGGCAGCTCATCTCCGGCGCGTGTCGGGTGTCGTCGGACGCCCTGCGGTCGTCGGCCGTGACACCGCGGAACAGCCCGAGTCCCCCATCCAACCGACCACCCCACTGCCAAGTCCACCGAGCACCCCCCGACACACCCCGGATCACCACCGCG